>NZ_CALAYQ010000057.1:0-29561 GCF_937894855.1 uncultured Zoogloea sp. | reverse complement strand
CATGTTGCAGATGGTCATGCGACCTTCCATCGACAGGCTGCGGATCGCGCTGCCGCCGAACTCCATGGCGTAGCCGGTGCCGCCGGCAGTGCCGATCCTGCCGATGATGGCGAGCACGACGTCCTTGGCGGTCACGCCGGCGCCAAGCTTGCCCTCGACGCGGATCAGCATGGTCTTGGACTTCTTCTGGAGCAGGCACTGGGTCGCCATCACGTGCTCGACCTCGGAGGTGCCGATGCCGTGTGCGAGGCAGGCGAAGGCGCCGTGGGTCGAGGTGTGCGAGTCGCCGCAGACGACGGTCATCCCCGGCAGCGTGGCGCCGTTTTCGGGTCCGATCACGTGGACGATGCCCTGACGCGCGTCCTTGAACGGGAAGTAGGCCAGCGCGCCGACTTCACGGATGTTCGAATCCAGGGTTTCCACCTGCTGGCGGGAAACCGGATCCTGGATGCCCTTATCCCAGTGGTCGGTCGGGGTGTTGTGGTCGGCCGTGGCGACGATGGAGTCCACGCGCCAGGGCTTGCGCCCGGCCAGCTTGAGACCTTCGAAGGCCTGCGGGCTGGTGACTTCGTGGACCAGGTGGCGGTCGATGTAGATCAACGCGGTGCCGTCGTCCTCGACGTGCACCACATGGCTCGACCACAGTTTTTCGTAAAGCGTCTGCGCTTGCATGGGCGATTGTTCGGTCAGGGTTGAAACCGGAGTGGGCGGAAAAACTTTTATTATTTCACAGGCCTAGTGTGCTGAGTAGCTTGCTCGTAGAGCGGCATCACGCGCTCGGCGTATACCCGTAGATCCTGCTGGCGCGTTTCGTTGGACGGGTGGGTCGAAAGCCACTGGGGTGGCGCGCCCTCCGACGCCTTGGCCATCTTCTGCCACAGCACGATGGCAGCGCGGGGATCGTAGCCCGCGCGGGCGGCGAGTTCGACGCCGATACGGTCGGCCTCGGTCTCGTGCTCCCGGCTGTTGGGCAGTTCGAAACTCACCTTGGCCACCGTTCCGATCAGATCAGACCCGGCCTGCCCAACCCCCAGCGCAGCGCCGACGATGGCAACACCCACGTTGGTCACCATCGCCCGGGAGGCGCGCTCGCGGGCGTGTTCGCGCAGCGCATGGGCGATCTCGTGGCCCATGATCGCGGCGATCTCGTCGTCGGTCAGATCAAGGCGCTCGATGATCCCGGAGTAAAACGCGATCTTGCCGCCTGCCATGCACCAGGCGTTGAGCTCGTTGGAGGTGAGCACATTGACCTCCCACTTCCAGCCCGGCGCATCCGGCCGGAACGCGCCCGTCGCGGGGATCAACCGACGCGCCACCGCACGCACACGCTCCACCTGCTCCTTGTTGCGGTTGAGGGCGTTCTTCTGGCCCGCCTGCTGAAGGATCTGGTGATAGCTCTGGCTGGCGGCCTGGTCCATCTCTTTCGCCGACACCATCATCGACTGCCGGCGCTCGATGCCGACCGCGCCGCTCTGGGTGGTCTGCACCGTCTGGCAGGCCGTCACCACGCCGGCAGCCAGCACTACCGGCAGCACACCACGCGCCCATTCGAATCGCTTGCTCATGTCTCTCCTGTTTGTCTTGCTGTTCAGATCAGGCCACGGACGACCGCACACGCCACCCCGCAACCAGCACGATCAACCCCGCCAGCGCAAACACCGAGCCTGCCGTGTACGTCCAGGCGGGGCCTATCCATTCCCAAGTGTAGCCGCTAATCAGACCACCGATCATCCCGCCCGCACCGAACGAGATGCTGCCGTAAAAGGCCTGTCCCTGGGCCTGGTGACGCACGCCGAACCAGTCGTTCACCACCGCCACCGCCGCCGCGTGATACGACCCGAAAGTCGCCCCGTGCAGGATCTGCGCAAACAGCAGCACCGCCAGTGATTCCGCCCCCCAGCCGATCAGCACGAAACGCAGCACCGCCACGGCAAAGCTGAACACCAGTATTCCACGCAACGAATACGCCTTGACGAGCCGAGGCATACCCATGAAGACGAGGATCTCTGCCACCACGCCCAGGGTCCACATCCACCCCACCACGGACTTGCTGTAGCCGTGCTCCACCAGATGCAGCGAGTAAAAGACGTACAGCGCCCCGTGGGCGGCAGACATGAAGAAACACGCCGCCAGCAGCGCCCTCACCTCGGGCCGGCGGAGCACCGTGCGCAGCGGCACGTGCTCCTCGTGGGTCGGCGGACGCTGCGCCTCGGGGATCGTCAATGCACACAGCAGGATGCCACCGAGGGTCGCCAACGCAATCCACAGCACCGCACGGATCGGCAGATCGTCGAGCAGATAGCCCAGGCCCAGCACCGCGACGATGAAGCCCACCGACCCCCACACGCGGATGTTGCCGTAGCTCCCGGCCCGGCCGGCCAGATGACTGAAGGTGAGCGTCTCCACCAGCGGCAACGCGGCGCTCCAGAAGAAGGCCAGGAAGGCCATGCTGACGAACTGCGCGCCGTAGGCATCGCTGACCAGAAAGCCGCCAAACCCCGCCACCGACAACGCCGCCGACAGCCGTACGATGGGCGTGCGCACGCCAACCCGATCAGCCAGCCAGCCCCACATGGTGGGCGCCAGCATGCGCATCACCGACATCAGTGACATCAACACCGCGATCTGCCCGGCACTGCGGCCAACCGACTGGAGGTAGAGGCTGAAATACGGGGAAAAGGCGCCGATGAAGGCAAAGTAGAAGAAGTAGTAGCCCGACAGGCGCCAGTAAGGAATCATCGCCGCGATTGTACCGCCCATAAAAAAAGAGCGCCCGAAAGCGCTCTTGCTGGCAGAAACACGCAGTCGATCAGTTGACGGCCTGGCCCTTCAGCATTTCGTAGAGCTCGTCCTTCAGCCTGAGGCGGCGCTTCTTCAGATCTTCGAGTTCGAAGTCCGTTGCCAGCTCGGCATTGACCTCTACGCGCACCACGTGACGATTGACGTCGTGGTACTCATCAAACAGCCGGGCAAAGTGTCCGTTGGACACCTTCAATGCGTGAATCTGGTCCCGATACTCGGGGAATTCGTGGTGAAGATCGTGTTGCTCCATGCGCTACCTCCCGGTCAATGGTCAATCTTGTATGTCTCGTGGGATTGACTCTACGCCCGCGATGCGCGCAAAAAGTTGACGACGATCAATCCTTGCGGAGCGGCGACGGGACGCACTGCACACCGCTCGGCGCCAGCCCGGCAATTTTTGGCGTGACGCAGGCGACATCGGCGTTCTGGGCACGATGGCGCAGGGCGTGATCCATCAGGACCAGCGCCAGCATGGCTTCGGCGATGGGCGTGGCGCGGATGCCGACGCACGGATCATGGCGGCCGTGGGTATTCACGACCACCGCCTCACCGGCCTTGTTGATGGAGCGTCGGTCCAGGCGGGTGCTGGCCGTGGGCTTGATGGCGATGCTGACAAGCACGTCCTGGCCCGACGAAATGCCGCCAACCACGCCACCGGCGTTGTTGGACAGAAAACCCTCCGGGGTCATCTCGTCGTTGTGCTCGGTACCGAGCTGCGCCACGCTGGCAAAGCCGGCGCCGATCTCGACGCCCTTCACCGCGTTGATGCCCATCATGGCGTAGGCGATGTCGGCGTCGAGGCGGTCATAGACCGGCTCGCCCCAGCCAACCGGCACGCCGGTGGCCACCACGTTGATGCGCGCGCCCACCGAATCGCCGGACTTGCGCAGCTCGTCCATGTAGGCCTCGAGCTGCGGGACGATGGCCTGATTGGGCGCGAAGAAGGCGTTGCCGTCAATCTCGTCCCACGACACAAAGGGGATCTCGACCGGACCCAGCTGCGCCATGTAGCCGCGGATCACGATGCCGAAGCGCTGCTCCAGCCACTTGCGGGCGATCGCCCCGGCCGCGACGCGAACGGCGGTTTCCCGCGCCGACGAGCGGCCGCCTCCACGGTAGTCCCGGATGCCGTACTTTTGCCAGTAGGCGTAGTCGGCATGGCCCGGGCGGAACTGCTCGGCGATGTTGCCGTAATCCTTCGAGCGCTGATCCTGGTTGCGGATCAGGAGCGCGATCGGCGTGCCGGTGGTGACACCTTCGAACACGCCCGAGAGGATCTCGACCGTATCGGGCTCGCGCCGCTGGGTGACGTGGCGTGAGGTGCCCGGCTTGCGCCGGTCGAGTTCGATCTGGATATCGGCCTCGCTGATCGCCAGCCCCGGCGGACAGCCATCGACCACACAGCCGATGCCCGGCCCGTGGGATTCGCCGAAGGAAGTGACGGTAAACAGCGTGCCGAAGGTATTACCAGACATGAAGCACTCTCGAAGGGAACGAAAAACCGCCGGAGTCTAGCACGCTGCCGGCACCGGGCCAGCAGCGTGAAGGCCGCAGACTTACTGGAAGAACTCGTCGAGGCGCCCGAAGACCGGGTGCTCGCCGTCATGCTTTTTGACGTACAGCACGTCTTCGAGTTTCTCGACCTGCCTGATCATCTTCTCGAGGCGCTCGTCCTCGAAGATCAGCAGCCAGATGCGGCTGGTCTCGCCACCGCCCACCGGCATGCACAGGATGCCTTCAACGTTGAACGCGCGACGGGCAAACAGGCCGCAGATGTGGCTCATCACGCCCGGGTGGTTGGCAACGCCCAGTTCCAGCACGACCTTGCGGAAGCCGTTGTGCTCGGGAACGTCGGGGATGTACTCGGAAAGGTTGGAGTTCTGTTCGGACATCGTATTCTCTCCTCGGGCTCAGCCGATCATCTCGGAGTTGGCGGCACCCGGCGGCACCATCGGGTAGACGAATTCGTTCGGATCGATCGTCGCGTGGATCAGGCAGGGGCCCGGCGTGTGCAGGGCTTCGGCCAGGGTGGCGCGGGGGTTCGGCGACGGATCCAGATCGACCGCGCGCATGCCGAAGCCTTCGGCGATCTTCAGGAAGTCGGTCGGGCGCTCGTAGCGGGACGCCATGATGCGCTTGCCGTAGAACAGGTTCTGCTGCTGATGCACCAGGCCGAGGGACTGGTTGTTGAACAGCACGATCTTGACGTTGACGTTCTCCTGGGCGGCGGTGGCCATCTCCTGGATGTTCATCTTCAGGCTGCCGTCGCCCGAGAAGCACACCACGGTGCGATCCGGCTCGGCCAGGGCGGCGCCGATGGCGGCCGGGAAGCCGAAGCCCATGGTGCCGAGACCGCCCGAATTGAGCCACTGGCGCGCACGGCGGAACGGGTAGGCCTGGGCCACCCACATCTGGTGCTGACCCACGTCGCTGGTGATGATCGCGTTGTCGTCGAGACAGTTGGCCACGGCGTGGATCAGGCCGTAGGGCGAGCGCGGGTTGTCGATGCCCGGCATGGCCAGCGGGAAGCGGCCCTTGAGGCTTTCCACGTGGGACAACCAGCGCTTGCGCAGCTGCGGCTTGACGCGCGGCAGCAGCTCGCTGAGCACCTGGCCCACATCACCGGCGATGGCCACATGGGCGTTCTTCACCTTGTGCAACTCGGAGCGGTCGATGTCGATGTGGATGATCTTGGCGTTCGGGCAGAACTCGGCGGTCTTGCCGATGGCGCGGTCGTCGAACCGTGCGCCGACGCAGATCAGCAGATCGGCCTCTTCGAGCACGTAGTTGGTGTAACGCGCGCCGTGCATGCCCAGCATGCCGATGGACAGCGGGTGGTCCATCGGCATCGCGCCGAGGGCCATCAGGGTCATCGTGGTCGGCAGCGAGGCCTGCTCCGCCAGGGTCACGGCCATCTGGGATGCGCCGGAGTGGATCACGCCACCGCCCAGGTAGAGCACAGGACGCTCGGCGGATTCGATCATCTTCGCGGCCTCTTCGATGGCGGCGATGTCGAAGCTCGGCGCCGCATCGGGCACGACCACGTCGGGGAACGCGTCGAAGCTCACCATCTGGTTCTGGACGTCCTTCGGCACGTCGATCAGCACCGGGCCGGGGCGATCGGACATGGCGATGCGGAAGGCGGCCGGCACCACGTTGAGCAGATCCTTGGCCGAACGGACCAGGAAGTTGTGCTTGGTGATGGGGATCGTCAGGCCGTAGGTATCGACTTCCTGGAAGGCGTCGGTACCGATCATCGACAGGGGCACCTGGCCGGTCAGCGCGATCATCGGGATCGAGTCGAGCTTGGCGTCGGCGATGGCGGTGATCAGGTTGGTCGCACCCGGGCCGCTGGAGGCCAGGCAGACTTCCGGCCGGCCGGACACCCGGGCCATGCCCTGGGCGATGAAGCCGGCACCCTGCTCGTGACGACACAGGACGTGGTGAATCTGCTCGCTCTTGGAAAGCGCGTCGTACATCGGCAGCGCCGCACCGCCGGGCACACCGGCGATCGTGCGGATTCCTTGCCGTTCGAGCAGCTTCACAATCAGGTCTGCTCCAGTCATTTGCATCATCGAAATTCTCCTAGTGGCTTGGGAGCCGAACCGCAATCCAGGCCGGGGGCGCAACAAAAGACAAGACCCCCGCCGGTTGCGCGCCGGCGGGGGTCTGAAATTTCCTTGGACTACCTTGGACCCTTACGACGCGCGAACACCTACGCTTACTACGCGTACTACGGCTACGACGTCGACAGGCAGGAAAGTGGCGAAGAGGGTCACGGCAAAGTCACGAAGTCATATACAAGACTGACGCTGAATTATTCTCACAAAGCCCCGAAAACACAAGTGATTTTTTGCGACGCTTCCATCAAGGGAAGACGCATGTCACACCCGGACTAGGAATCACGCAACACCCGACGGAGGATCTTGCCGACATTGCTCTTGGGCAGCTCATCCCGGAACTCGACAAACCTGGGCACCTTGTAACCCGTCAGCCCGGCCCGGCAGTGGGCGATCAGCGCCTCGGCGGTCAGGCTGGCATCCTTGCGGACGACGAAGATCTTCACCGCCTCGCCCGAATGCTCATCCGGCACACCCAGCGCGGCCACCTCCATCACCCCGGGATGCGAGGCAACCACATCCTCGACCTCGTTGGGATAGACGTTGAAGCCGGACACCAGGATCATGTCTTTCTTGCGATCGACGATGCGGACAAAACCCTGCTTGTCGATGGTGGCCACGTCACCGGTACGCAGGTAGCCGTCGTGGGTGAAGGTTCGCGCGGTTTCCTCCGGACGGTTGTAGTAGCCCTTCATCACCTGCGGCCCCTTCACGCACAGCTCGCCTGGCATGCCGAGGGAGACCTCGTAGCCGTCGTCGTCGCGCAGGCTCACATCAGTGGATGAGATCGGCAGACCGATGGAGTGGTTGAACTCCGGCAGATCCAGCGGATTGATGCACACCGCCGGCGACGTCTCGGTGAGGCCATAGGCTTCGGCCAGCGTCTTGCCGGTGACCTTCTTCCAGCGCTCTGCCACCGCCTGCTGAACCGCCATGCCACCACCCAGCGCCACCTTGAGCGAGGAAAAGTTGAGCTTCTCGAACTCGGGATTGTTGAGCAGCGCGTTGAACAGGGTATTCACGCCGGTGATCACGGTAAACGGATACTTGCCCAGCTCAGCCACAAAGCCCGGGATGTCCCGCGGATTGGTGATCAGGATGTTCGTCGCGCCGATCTTGAAGAAAGTGAGGCAGTTCGCGGTGAGCGAGAAGATGTGATAAAGCGGCAAGGCGGTGATGATGATCTCCTCGCCTTCCTTCACGTAGGGGCTGATCCAGGCGTGGGCCTGCTGCAGGTTGGCCACGATGTTGCCATGGGTCAGCATCGCCCCCTTGGCAACGCCGGTGGTGCCACCCGTGTATTGCAGATAGGCGAGATCATCATGGCCGATCTGTACCGGCTGGAACGTATGGGCAGCCCCCTGCCCCAGCGCATCCCGAAAAGCGACACACCCCGGCAGGCTCCACGGCGGCACCATCTTCTTTACATGGCGGACCACGAAGTTGACCAGCAGCGACTTCGGAAAACCCAGCATGTCGCCAAGGCCGGTGACCACCACATGCCGCAGCGCCTTGGTGTTGCCGATGACCTCCTGCAGCGTGTGGGCAAAGTTCTCGACGATGACGATCGCCTCGCACCCGGCGTCATTGAGCTGATGTTCGAGCTCGCGCGCGGTGTACAGCGGATTGACGTTCACGACGGTGAAGCCCGCCCGCAGGATGCCAAACATCGCCACGGGATATTGCAGGCAGTTGGGCATCATCAGCGCGACCCGGGCACCCTTGGCGAGCTTCAACTCGCCCTGAAGGTAGCCGGCAAACTGCCGCGACAGCAATTCGAGATCACTGTAACTGATGGACTTGCCCATGCAGACGTAGGCGGTCCGCTCGGCAAACTTCCGGACGCCCTTGTCAAAAAGATCGGCCAGCGAAGAAAACTCGCCAACATTGATTTCGGCGGGCACGCCAGGGGGATAGCTTTGCAGCCAGATCTTGTTCATTTTGTCTCCTTTGTAGTTGGTGATCGAGCCCGAGCGGAGCCATGCGCCAAAGCGCAACCCCATCGGAATCCCGCCCTCCCCAGGCGGCCCTGGCGCCCCGTGGCGCCAGCTTCCAACATACCTTTCGACAGGCGTTCAAACGCCTTGTTTTGTGGGCTGCCCACCCCCTGTGCGAGCAGCCCTGTTTCGTGCAGAACCTAGTTCAAAAAGCAGGTGCCGATCAGGCCTGATCTTCCTCGGCCGGCCAGTTCCGGATGTAGTTCTTGAGCATCCGGTTTTCGAAACTCTGCTCTTCGAGCACAGCCTTGGCCACATCGTGAAAGGACACTACGCCCATGAGCGTCGTCTCGTCCATCACCGGCAGGTAGCGCTGATGGTGTTCGACCATCTGACGACGGAGCTCGTCCATTTCCATGTTAACCGAAGCAGCGACAGGATTCTTGAGCATTGCCTGCTCGACAGGCAGAGTCTGCCACTCGGCGCCCGCCTTCTGGGTAGCGACAAGCACCTCCCGGAAGGTCAGCAAACCGACCATCGCGCCCTTGTCAAAAACGACGAGGGAACCGACATCCTGCTCAGTCATGATCGCAACAGCCTCGGAGAGGGGCTTGGCAGGCGAGACCGTAAAAAGAACCTTGCCCTTGATCGCCAGAATTTCGCTAACCAGCATTTTCTTTCCTCTGAACGGCGCGCTTACGCCTAAAACCATACTGATCCGCATGGTATTCGATTGCATGATCCTGGAAAAGCTTTCCCGGATCAGGGCTTACCCTGAGCCCGCGCTCATATTTCACGCCACGCGGAACTCAGGCAGCGCCACCAACTCAAGGGCCGAGCCCCTGAGAAGCAATCAGCGCTCCAGGAACTTCAGCTTATCCTTCACGCCACGCCATTCATCGGCATCTGCAGGCGGCTCCTTGCGCTCGACGATAGGCGTCCAGGTCTTGGCGAGTTCGGCGTTGAGCGCGATGTAGCCCTGCTGATCCGCAGGCACATCATCCTCTGCAAAAATCGCCTCGGCCGGACATTCGGCAACGCACAGGGTGCAATCGATGCACTCATCGGGATCGATCACCAGGAAGTTGGGCCCCTCCCGGAAACAATCCACCGGACACACATCGACGCAGTCGGTGTATTTGCAGCGAATGCAATTTTCAGTAACGACATAGGTCATGGGGAACTCCTGATCTGATGGCGGTGCCAGAGATCGGCACCGACAAAAACTTGCGAAACAAGCGGTGAAAGGGTGAGGAATATACCCCATTACCTCCGCTGGTGAGACCCGCCCTCCCTCACCTCAGGCATGGCAACCGGCGGCCTGTGCTTAAATGAGACAGTGCGCACTGGCGATTGTTCGCCGGCACTGGCGGACTAACACAGAATCCCGCTGGCGGCGAGAAAAGCGCTTTTCTTGGCGAAGAATATTCGCTAGCATCCCCCTGTCCACGTGTGTTGCTAGGGCGAACCGGTCGGATTTCATCCCGGGGCGCCCCTTCCCCCCTTGCAACATCAACAACTCCCCCTATCGAGAGGAATCATGAGCGAACATATTCATTACGTCACCGATGCAAACTTCGAAGCAGAAGTTCTGCAGTCCTCCACCCCGGTGCTGGTTGACTACTGGGCCGAGTGGTGTGGCCCGTGCAAGATGATCGCGCCGATCCTGGATGACGTGGCGAAGGAATATAACGGCAAGCTCAAGGTTGCCAAGCTGAACATCGACGAAAACCAGGAAACCCCGGCCAAGTACGGTATTCGCGGCATCCCGACCCTGATGCTGTTCAAGGGCGGCAACATCGAAGCCACCAAGGTCGGCGCGCTGTCCAAGTCGCAGCTCGCGGCTTTCATTGACAGCCACCTCTAAGCAGGTTAGATTCTCTAAGTAGTCATTGACGGCACCGTCGGGGTTATTCACAGATAACCCCGGTGCCTCGTACAGTCCGAGCACTTCTGCTGCTGTACGCGTCGCGGCCACCTCGCCGCCGCCTTCTTACATCTCTTCCTTTCCCCCTCTCCCCCACCGCTGCCAGCCATGCAACTCTCGGAGCTCAAGTCTCTCCACGTCGGCCAATTGCTCGAAATGGCCATCGCCAACGAAATCGAAGGTGCCAATCGCCTGCGCAAGCAGGAGCTCGTCTTTGCGCTGCTCAAGAACCGCGCCAAGAAGGGTGAGCCGATCTACGGCGATGGGGTCATGGAGATTCTGCCGGACGGCTTTGGCTTCCTGCGATCGCCGGATACTTCGTATCTCGCGGGCACGGATGACATCTATGTCTCGCCGAGCCAGATCCGCCGGTTCAACCTGCATACCGGCGACACGGTCGAAGGGGAGATCCGCACCCCGAAAGAAGGCGAGCGCTACTTTGCGCTGGTAAAGGTCGACAAGGTCAACTTCGAGCCGCCCGAGGCTGCCAAGCACAAGATCCTGTTCGAGAACCTGACGCCACTGCATCCGAACCAGTGCCTCAAGCTCGAGCGGGACATCCGGGGCGAAGAGAACATCACGTCCCGCGTGATCGACATGATCTCGCCGATCGGCAAGGGGCAACGTGGCCTTCTGGTCGCACCGCCCAAGAGCGGCAAGACCGTGATGCTGCAGCACATCGCCCATTCGATCACCTCCAACCACCCGGATGTCGTCGTAATCGTCCTGCTGATCGACGAACGCCCCGAAGAAGTGACCGAAATGCAACGCTCGGTCAAAGGCGAGGTCGTCGCCTCGACTTTTGATGAACCGGCCATCCGGCACGTCCAGGTTGCCGAGATGGTCATCGAAAAAGCCAAGCGGCTGGTCGAGCACAAGAAGGATGTGGTCATCCTTCTCGACTCCCTCACCCGCCTGGCCCGCGCATACAACACGGTCGTGCCTGCATCCGGCAAAGTTCTGACGGGCGGCGTGGACGCAAACGCACTGCAGAAGCCGAAGCGTTTCTTCGGTGCCGCACGGAACATCGAAGAAGGTGGCTCGCTCACCATCATCGCGACCGCCCTCATCGACACCGGCAGCCGCATGGATGACGTGATCTATGAGGAGTTCAAGGGCACCGGCAACATGGAAATCCACCTTGACCGCCGCATGGCCGAAAAGCGCGTCTATCCAGCAATCAACGTGAACCGCTCCGGCACTCGTCGTGAAGAGCTGCTGCTCAAGTCCGACATCCTTCAGAAGGTCTGGGTGCTGCGCAAACTTCTTTACGGCATGGACGACATCGATGCGATGGAGTTCCTCCTCGACAAGATCAAGGCGACCAAGAACAACGGCGAGTTTTTCGACGCCATGCGCCGGGGCTGATCAAGCTCTCGACCACTCGCCCCAAACGACAAGGCCTCGCAAATCGCGAGGCCTTGTCGTTTTATCTTCTGCAAATCAGATCAGCGCCAGTAAGTCAGGCTTCCATCCTGTTGATTTCACCCGACGTACGCTGAAAGAACAGCGTAGACAGACTCGATGCGGCACAGACCAGCCAGAACGCGAAGAAGCCGATGGAGTAGGTCGCCACCCCCGAAAAATGTACTGGCGCACCAAACAGGTATAGCTCCTGCGGATTGATTACCGTGAAGAAAATGACCTCGGCGACACCTGCAACGAGGAACGACGGCCACAAGACCTGAATCACTTTCAACATACGAACCTCCTGACGGCAGACCTGCACTGACACCACAACATCACGAAGACGATGCGGCCTGAAAGACCGAAGTAAAAAAACTCCTTCAAACCGCAGTATCGCAAAAATCAGTTAACCGGCTTGAGATCAGCAGAATCCAGCCGAACTTCGGTCTCCGTCGGCAAAAATGCGGAGCCGGACAAACGCCAAGTGCGGGACTCATCCTCAAGCAGCACCTTCCAGTGAGCGCTGGTGATGGCGGTATCGACAACGCCACTGTATCTCCCATCGCGACGCTCAAGAACGAATTTCTGGTCCATCCCGCTCTTGGTAGGGTGAGCCAATGTCAAGAAAAGTTTCTCGGGCAACGCAACACCGGCCTTCGACTCAAGCACGACGCCAACCTCTTCCGAGCTGAACTTGACCGTACCGACAAGCCCGCTATCGCGCGCGGCCACAACCTTGGCCAAGGTCTGGTTGATGGCCAGACCTTGCTTGTAATAGTCGTCTGCCACCAGGCCATCAAACGACGTAATGGCCAGCCAGAGCGTGATGAACCCAGCGACAACGGCCGTGGCCGGCATCAACATCAGTAACCACGTCCAACGTTCCTTGTACCAGGGCTTTGATTGGTGCGCTGCTTGCATAGTACTCACATTCAGATAGTTCTAAAGGTTCTTGCCCCACAGGGACGAAAGCGGGCTCATGAGCACCAGCGCTCAGGTCCGACGCTTCAATATAACCGGAATTCGAATCTCGGGAACGCTGAAACAAAAACAGCAACGATCAACCGAGTCGAGGAAAATTGAACCGAGATCTCCGACGCGGTTCAGGCCACCCGCGCAGCTACGACGGAGATGACTCCGCATGACACATTCAAAATCGAAGTCAGCCCCAAGTCACCAAGCGTGGCTGTCAGGATAGAGCAGCTCCATTATCGACGTCTGAACACCTCTGCCTGTTGAGATGATGAAACCAACCTGGGGCCTTTACGCAACCAAACCCAGGGCGCCACATTTTGGTCTGGCCCAAACTGAAAAAGCCCCCCGGAGAACCCGGGGAGCTTTTGATCAGCATACCGTCTGCAGATGTGATTACTTCGCTTCTGCCGGCGCAGCCTTCGAGAGACTCATCACGTAAGCGGCAAGCAGATGCACTTTGTCTTCACCCAAGAAGTCCTTGAATGCAGGCATCTGATTGGAACGACCATTTGTGACGGTCTCGATGATCGTTGCTTCAGCAGAACCGTACAGCCAGGTCTTGTCGGTCAGGTTCGGCGCGCCAAGAGCAGGCGTACCCTTGGCGTCAGCACCGTGACAGGCGGCGCAGTTCTGAGCAAAAAGTTCCTTGCCCTGCTGAGCGCGCAGCGAGTCGTGGGCCAGACCAGACAGCGAACGGACGTAGTTGGCGACGTTCTTGACACCATCAGCACCGAGCGCCGGGCCAAACGGCGGCATCATGCCCTGACGGCCGCCGAGGATCGTGGTGCGGATGGTTTCCGGTTCACCACCATACAGCCAGTCGCTGTCAGTGAGGTTCGGGAAGCCCTTGGCACCCTTAGCGTCAGCACCGTGACACTGAGCGCAATAGGTCAGGAACAGACGCTGCCCCATCGCATTGGCTTCCTTGTCGCCGGCGACGGCGTTGAGGTCCATGGTGCGGAACTTGGCGAAGATCGGGCCGTACTTCTCGGCTGCGGCCTTCTGCTCAGCCTCCCACTGGCCACCGGAAGACCAGCCCAGCTTGCCCTGGTTGTTGCCGAAGCCGGGGTACATGGACAGGTAGGCGATCGCAAAGATGATCGTGATCCAGAACATGTACATCCACCAGCGCGGCAGCGGATTGTTGTACTCCTGCAGGGTCTCGTCCCAGATGTGGTCATGCAGCCCCACCGGGCCAGACGTCCGCGCCTTGTTGTTCGAAACCAGCACGAACACGCAGAACGCAATGCTCAGGAACACCAGCACCATCACATAGGCGTTCCAGAAACCGCTAACAAAGTCAGCCATTTTTATTTCCTTCCTTGGTTTGCCGTGCCCCTTCGGGAGCAGGCAAGTCGTCCTCGCTGAACGGCAGGAGTGCCGCCTCGTCAAATCCCTTGCGCGCACGACTGCTGAAAGCCCACAGCGTGATCCCGATGAAGCAAACCAACGCCAGAACCGTTACAACTGCACGTGCGTCATTGATATCCAAGGTCAGACTCCTGCGTTCTCAGAATGGTTACCTGGCGGTTCAGCTACCCGCCTTGCCGGACGCCTCAGCCGCACCTTGAGCCGGCACAGCGGGTTCGGCAGCAGGTGCAGGCTCGGCCGCAGCAGCCGGCGCGGATGCCGGAGCAGCCTTGCCAGCACTCAGCGCGGTGCCGAGCCCCTGAAGGTAAGCGATGACGGCCTCCAGTTCGGTCTTGCCTTCCAGGGCCTTGCGAGCCCCCTGGATCTCCTCGTCGGAGTAAGGCACGCCAACCTTGCGCAGCGCGGTCATCTTGGCTTCGATGTCGTCGATCTTGGCCGGACGATCAAGCCACGGGAAGGCAGGCATGTTGGATTCCGGCACCACATCGCGAGGATTGATCAGGTGGATACGGTGCCACTGATCAGAGTAACGGCCACCCACGCGGTGCAGGTCAGGACCAGTCCGCTTGGAACCCCACTGGAACGGGTGATCATAGACATACTCACCAGCAACGGAGTAATGACCATAACGCTCGGTTTCGGCACGGAACGGGCGAATCATCTGGGAGTGGCAGTTGTAGCAGCCTTCCCGGATGTAGATGTCGCGACCGACCAGGCGGACGGGATCGTAAGGCTTGAGGCCTTCCACCGGCGTGGTGGTGGACTTTTGATGGAACAGCGGGACGATTTCCACCAGACCACCGACGCTCACGGTCAGAAGCGTGAAGACGATCAGCCAGCCAACCTTGCGTTCAATGAAGTCGTGATTCGATTGAGCCATGATTATTTTTCCTCCCGATCAGGCGTGGGCGCCAGCAGGAGCCAGCACCGGAGCGTCGTAAGCCTTTTGACCGGCAATGGTCTTGATCATGTTGTAGAACATGATCAGCATGCCGCCCAGGAACAGCACGCCGCCGAGGACGCGAATCGCCCAGAACGGGTAGCTGGCCTTGACAGACTCAACGAAGGAATAGGTCAGGGTGCCGTCCGGGTTGGTGGCACGCCACATCAGGCCTTGCATCACGCCAGAAATCCACATGGAGGCGATGTACAGCACGATGCCGATGGTCGCAATCCAGAAGTGGGTGGTGATCAGCTTGGTGGAATACATCTCGGTCTTGCCGTACATACGCGGGATCAGGTAGTACATGGCGCCGATGGACACCATCGCAACCCAGCCCAGAGCACCGGAGTGGACGTGACCAACGGTCCAGTCGGTGTAGTGGGACAGCGCATTCACGGTCTTGATCGACATCATCGGGCCTTCGAAGGTCGACATGCCGTAGAAGGACAGCGAGGTGATCAGGAACTTCAGGATCGGGTCGGTGCGCAGTTTGTGCCATGCGCCGGACAGGGTCATGATGCCGTTGATCATGCCGCCCCAGGAGGGAGCCAGCAGGATGAGCGAGAAGACCATGCCGATCGACTGGGTCCAGTCAGGCAGCGCGGTGTAGTGCAGGTGGTGCGGGCCCGCCCACATGTACGTGAAGATCAGCGCCCAGAAGTGGACCACGGACAGACGATAGGAGTAAACCGGGCGACCAGCCTGCTTCGGGACGAAGTAGTACATCATGCCGAGGAAGCCAGCGGTCAGGAAGAAGCCCACCGCGTTGTGACCGTACCACCACTGGATCATCGCGTCCTGAACGCCGGCATAGGCGGAGTAGGACTTGGTCAGGGAGACCGGGATCTCCGCGCTGTTAACCAGGTGCAGCAGGGCAACGGTGAGGATGAAGGCGCCGTAGAACCAGTTGGCCACATAGATGTGGGTGGTCTTGCGGGTACCAATGGTGCCGAAGAAGACGATGGCGTAGGAGACCCAGACCACAGTGATCAGGATGTCGATCGGCCATTCTAGCTCGGCGTACTCCTTGCCGGACGTGAAACCCAGCGGAAGGGTAATGGCAGCGAGCACAATAACCAGCTGCCAGCCCCAGAACGTGAAGGCAGCAAGGCCAGGCGCGAAGAGCCGGGTGTGGCAAGTACGCTGTACGCAGTAGTAAGAAGTCGCAAAGAGAGCACAGCCACCAAACGCAAAGATAACCGCGTTGGTGTGGAGCGGGCGGAGCCGTCCAAAGTGCAGCCATTCGGCAACGTTCAACTCAGGCCATACGAGCTGTGCTGCGGCGATAACGCCGACCAGCATGCCCACGATGCCCCAAACCACCGTCATGATGGCGAACTGCCGCACGACTTTATAGTTGTAAGTCTGCGATTGCATGTGAGTCACCTCAAGAAAAAAAAAACAAAACCCCCCATACCCACCGGAAAGACCGAGCACCGGCAGGCTTCGCGGAAGGATACCCCGCGATTAGGGCGACATTTTGACACAGATCAACTTCATTGCAGCGCGGCACGGCGGAACTCTTTGTGGCGTGAGGCTTTCCGCCTGATTTCAGCGCTCTGAAAAATGGTGTTTCGGGGAGAATCTGGATGCACGTCATTGACGGATCACGATGCGCCGTGCTGCCCCCCACAACCGACTATCAGTTTTTTGCGAACAATATTTGCTGACAATGTTGATTTTATTTATCTAGCGATCGCGCTAAGCTTAAGAGGAGTCACCCACAACAGGAGCTTCCATGAAATCCCTCGCCCTTCTGACTGCCACGCTGGCCCTGGGTCTGACCCTGATCTCCGGCGATGCAGACGCAGCCAAACGTTTTGGCGGCGGAAAATCTTCTGGTATGCAGCGCCAGGAAATGAACCAACCCCACACCACCAACGCGACGCCCGCCACGCCGGCCCAGGCACCGGGCGCAGCTGCCGCCCCTGCCCGCTCCCAGCAGGCTGGCGCACCTGCCGCCCCCCAGGCCCAGCCCAAGCGCTCCTGGATGGGCCCGCTCGCCGGGCTCGCCGCAGGCATCGGTCTCGCGGCCCTTGCCTCGCACTTCGGCTTTGGTGAAGAACTCGCGTCCATGATGACGATGGCCCTGATAGCGTTTGCGGTCATCGCGCTCATCGGGTTCTTCATGCGCAAGCGTGCCCAGCCTCAGCAGCCGGCACTGGCAGGTGCAGGCGGGATGCAATACACCGCCCACAACGCCGAGCAGGCAGCGGTTCAGCCGGCGCCTGTTGCCGGTGGTAGCGCCGCTGCCGCTGCCGTTGCCAGCACCCTGCCGGCCGACTTCGACGCCGAAGGCTTCGCCCGCAACGCTAAGGTCAACTTCATCCGGCTGCAGGCTGCCAACGATTCACGCAATCTCGAGGACGTCCGCGAGTACACCACGCCGGAACTGTTCGCCGAGATCAAGATGAACTGGATGGAGGAAGGCAGTGCGCCGCAGAAGACCGATGTGGTCTCGCTGAACGCCGAGGTGATCGACGTCACCGAGGAAGCCGGCCGCTACATCGTCAGCGTGCGCTTCACTGGCCTGCTGCGCGAAGAAGCGAACGCAGCGCCGGAACCCATCGACGAGATCTGGCACCTCACCAAGCCCCTTACCGGCGACGCTGGCTGGGTTGTTGCCGGCATCCAGCAAGCCCACTAAGAGCCACGCCCCCGCCGACGTCAAAAGCGCCGCGCGGGGGCGCATCCGGCCTCGTTAAAGCTCGCTACAAATTCAGAAGTTGCGGCGCGGCCCTGGTGGATCGCCGTACGCACCGCCCTCTCCCAAGAGCCCGCCCCACCTGACCGACCTCCCGACGCGGGGCCCTCTTACATATATATATGTAGAGAGACGATCGCCCCGCCCTACTCCGGATCCATGATCCCGGTTTCCAGCGATTCAAAACCCGTCTTCGCAGCCTCCGAGATGGCCAGCACGCAGGGATGCGTGAGGCGTCGCTCGACCGAAATCGCGTAGTACTCCACCCTAACCTCTGACGCCCGGCCTAGCAGCACAAGATCGCCGTCGGCAAGCGTCTCCTGTTCGATCGCCGTTGGCACCGCGAACGCGCCCACCCCGGCGCGCCCGAAGGCTGTCATCAACGCGGTGTCGTCAAATTCGCCAACGATGCGCGGACGAAGGCGCTTGCGATCGAGCCATTCGAGCAGCTTCCGCCGGATGGCCGAATCGTCGCCGGGCAGCAGGGCCGGCAGATCAGCGATGCATTCGGGAAAGGTCCACGACGCATCGCCCACCAGCGCGCGCGCAGCAAAAAAGCTCAGGCCGGAATCGCCAAGCCGGTGGTTGTAGGCCCGCACATCGACGGAAGGCGGGATCGGCGAGTCGGCGATCACCAGATCCAGGCGGTGAATGGCGAGCTCCGCCAGCAGGCGGTCGAGACGCCACTCGCGGCAGATGATGCGCACCGGATCGGCGGGATTCACCGCCGGGCGCAACAGCCGGTACGCCAGTGACTTGGGCACCGCGTCGGACACCCCGACACGGAACTCCGCCGGCCGACCCTTGGGGTAGTGGCGCAGTGCCTGCTCGAGCTCTGCGCCCAAAGTGAACATCTCGTCGGCGTACTCCATCGCCAGCCGCCCGGCCGGGGTGAGTTCCAGCGAGCGGCCATCGCGGGAGAACAGCTGGGTGTCGAGGCTTTCCTCCAGCAGCCGGATCTGCCCGCTGATGGTCTGCGGGGTGATGTGCAGGGCCTCGCCCGCCTTGACGACGCCGCCACTGCGGGCGGTCTTCCAGAAGTAGAACAAGTGTTTCAGATTCATGCCGGGCTCCGTGCTGGCGCAAACGATTCGGGATTCTCGAATCATTCCTTCTCATATTGCGACTTTATTTTACGCCTTGACGAACCTAGAGTTAAATCCTGATCCAGATCACCGGAGCCATCCCATGGAAATCCATATCAAGACTATCGGCCTGCCCGGCGCCAAGAAGCTCCGGAGCATCGCCACCGCGCGCATCGGCGCGGCCCTCGGCCGCGTCGGCCATGCCGTCCAGTCCGTCACCATCCGCCTGAGCGGCATGCACAAGCCACTGGGCGTCGCCGACAAGCTGTGCCGGGTCGTCATCCAGATGAAAGGACGCTTCGTCGTGTTCGAAGAACTGGGTCCGGACGCGGGGCGTGTCATCGAGCGGGCTGCGGCCCGAGTCCAGTCGGCCATCGCCAGCCAGGCAGGCGCCCACGAAGCAGGCCGTACCGCACTGCCCGCCTGACGCCAGACGCCGGCATTTCCGGATAAAATCGCGGGCCGAACGCCATCTGCGGGACACGACGCCCGCCATGTCTCCATGCTCAGAATCTCCGAACTCCGGCTCCCCCTCGATCATGCGGCCGAGGCCCTGCCCGCCGCCATCGTCCAGCGCCTTGGCATCAAGCCCGCCGACCTCCTCGACTTCAAGGTGTTCAAGCGCAGCTACGATGCGCGCAAGAACCAGTCGCTGTCCTTCATCTACATCATCGACGCCGAAGTGCAGAACGAAGCGGCGCTGCTGAAGAAGTTCGCTGGCGACCTCCATGTCAAGCCGTCGCCCGACACCGAATACCATTTCGTCGGCCATGCGCCGGCCAACTTTGCCAACCGCCCGGTGGTGATCGGGTTTGGCCCGTGCGGGATCTTCGCCGCGCTGGTGCTGGCCCAGATGGGTTTCCGGCCGATCGTGCTGGAGCGTGGCAAGGCCGTGCGCGAGCGCACCCAGGACACCTGGGGCCTGTGGCGCAAGAACAACCTCAACCCCGAATCCAACGTGCAGTTTGGCGAAGGCGGCGCCGGCACCTTCTCGGACGGAAAGCTCTACAGCCAGATCAAGGACCCGCGCCACCTGGGCCGCAAGGTGCTCACCGAATTCGTGAAGGCCGGCGCGCCCCCCGAGATCCTCTACGTGGCGAAGCCCCACATCGGCACATTCCGGCTGGTGGGCATGGTCGAGACCATGCGTGCCGAGATCATCGCCCTGGGCGGCGAGATCCGCTTCCAGCAGCGCGTGACCGACATCGTCATCGAAGACGGTCAGGTGCGAGGCGTGAAGACAGCCGCCGGCGACGAGATCCTGGCCGACCACGTGGTGCTGGCCCTCGGCCACTCGGCGCGGGACACCTTCGAGATGCTCCACGACAAGGGCGTGTTCATGGAAGCCAAGCCCTTCTCGGTGGGCTTCCGGATCGAGCACCCCCAGTCGCTCATCGACAAGGCCCGCCTCGGCCCCCACGCCGGCCATCCGCTGCTCGGCGCAGCCGACTACAAACTGGTGCACCACGCCTCCAACGGCCGGGCGGTGTACAGCTTCTGCATGTGCCCGGGCGGCACGGTGGTGGCCGCCACGTCGGAGCCCAACCGGGTCGTCACCAACGGGATGAGCCAGTATTCCCGCAACGAGCGCAACGCCAACGCGGGCATCGTCGTCGGGATCACGCCCGAGGATTACCCGGGCGGCCCGCTGGCCGGCATCGAATTCCAGCGCAAGCTGGAGAGCCGCGCCTTCGAACTGGGCGGCGGCACCTACGAGGCGCCGGCCCAGCTTGTCGGCGATTTCCTGCAGGGCAAGCCATCCACCAAGCTGGGCAGCGTCGAGCCCTCGTACAAGCCGGGCGTGCATCTTGGCGACCTCGCCAGCGCCCTGCCCGACTACGCGATCCAGGCGATCCGCGAGGCCATCCCGGCCTTCGACCGCCAGATCCGCGGCTTCGACCTCTACGACGCGGTGCTCACCGGCGTCGAGACGCGCACCTCGTCGCCGCTGCGCATCACCCGCGGCGAAAACCTGCAGAGCCTGAACGTGAAAGGTCTTTACCCGGCCGGCGAAGGCGCGGGCTACGCGGGGGGGATTCTGTCGGCGGGGGTGGACGGCATACGGGTTGCCGAAGCCGTGGCCGAGGATCTGCTCAAGCCGGCCTGAGCGGCCAGCCGCGGATCAGCGGTTGACGAAACTACGGAAGGTGTTCGGGCGACCGAGCACCAGCCGGCCGAATTCGTCGAGCATCGCCGGGCCGATGGATTCGGGCAGCAGGGCACAGGTGGCAAAGCCGAGGCGCTCGAGGTTGCGCGACTCCATCACCACCTGCTGACGCTCGAAATCGGCCCGCCACACCACCCGCACCGTGATCTCGTCCGGGATGCGGAAGCTGGCGTGTTCGAGTTCGCGCTGGCTGCTGCGGCGCTCGGTGCATTCAAAACGCAGCCCCAGATCGAAGAGCACCTGCCGGAGCCGCTCGATGCCGCTGCCGGAGCGATCCAGCGTCCGCTCGCCAGGGCCTTTCAGGGTGAAGCCCAGGGTGACCCGCTCGATGCGGCCGCCATCGCTTTCTGACTGGGTGCGGAAATCGGCGAAGCCTTCGAGCCAGGTGAGATCGCGGAAGGCGTCGTCGGCGCCCAGGAAGTAATAGTCTCGCCCGATGCGGGGCTTGAGGTAATTGAGCTGCGTTGTCAGATCGTGGAAGTAGTCGAACATCGAGCGCAGACGGCGATCCAGGCTGTCCCGGGCGGCGTCGACGCGACGCGTCAGGTCATCGGCCCGGCGCTGGCTGATGACCACTTCATCCTTGAGCTGTTCGAGAAGCCCACCGCCCAGAGGGCGATGCGCCGGGGGCGGCGCCTCGACAGGCGCAGCCGGCAACGGCTGACTGCAGGACGGCGCCTCGACGGAAAGCCGCGGCGCAGGCGTGGATTCGGCCTCGAAACACACCTGCGGCAGCGCCTCCGGAAACTGGGTGGTGGACACCCGCAACCCGCTGGCCCGGGCGTCGATTTCCTGCACCCGCTGGCGTGCCGCTTCGATGTCGAACGAAGCGATATCGGCCAGCAGCGCCTCAGCCTCGGCGTCCAGCTGATCGGCATTGCCATGAACCACGCGGAGATTCGATTGCTTTCGGCGCACAGGCGACGATCCGACATGTAACAAAGGATGACATTATCCTTCGCCACCTTCCCGGCCGGCAAGTACCCCGATCAACAACGCGCAAAATATGACGCAAGCCCGGTGACAACCGCTGGCTGACGCCCGATTCCTCCACCGCAACCACCACATCGTGACCAGGCCGGCAAGCCGCATCGCGACTCGCCGGCCGTCACTTTCAGGCCTTCATCATCAGGCCGGCACGGAGCTCCGGATGAGGTGATCGAAGGCACCCAGCGACGCCTTCGCGCCCTCGCCCATGGCGATGATGATCTGCTTGTAGGGCACGGTGGTGCAGTCGCCCGCCGCGAAGACGCCCGGCACCGAGGTCTGGCCCTTGGCATCGACGATGATCTCGCCGCGGTCCGACAGCTCGACCACGCCCTTCAGCCAGTCGGTGTTGGGCAGGAGGCCGATCTGCACGAAGATGCCTTCGAGCTCGACGAGGTGCTCGCTGCCGCTCACCCGATCCTTGTAGCGGATGCCGTTCACCTTCTGACCGTCGCCGGTCACTTCGGTGGTCTGGGCGGACTTGATCACCGTGACGTTGGGCAGGCTATTCAGCTTGGTCTGGAGCACCGCGTCGGCGCGCAGGGTGTCAGCAAACTCGAGCAGCGTGACGTGGGAGACGATGCCGGCGAGATCGATGGCCGCCTCGACGCCCGAGTTGCCGCCGCCGATCACCGCCACGCGCTTGCCCTTGAAGAGCGGGCCGTCGCAGTGGGGGCAGAAGCACACGCCCTTGGCCTTGTACTCCTTCTCGCCCGGCACATTCATCTCGCGCCAGCGGGCGCCGGTGGAGAGGATCACCGACTTGCTCCTGAGGGTCGCGCCGTTTTCCAGTTCGATCTCGATAAGCGAGCCCGGAACGAGCTTCTTCGCCTTCTGCAGGTTCATCAGATCCACGTCGTACTGTTTGACGTGCTGCTCCAGCGCGGCGGCGAGCTTGGGCCCTTCGGTTTCCTTCACCGAGATGAAGTTCTCGATGCCGAGGGTGTCCATCACCTGACCGCCGAAGCGCTCGGCCACCACGCCGGTGCGGATGCCCTTGCGGGCCGCGTAGATCGCCGCCGCCGCGCCGGCCGGGCCACCACCGATCACCAGCACGTCGTACGCTGCCTTGGCGGAGAGTTCTTCGGCAGCCCGGGCGGACGCGCCGGTATCCACCTTGGCGAGGATCTCCTCGACGGTCATCCGGCCCTGGCCGAAGTTCTGGCCGTTGAGGAAGACCGTGGGCACGGCCATGATCTGGCGCTCATTGACGAGATCCTGGAACAGCGCGCCGTCGATCATCGTGCTGGTGACGCCGGGGTTGAGCACGGCCATCAGGTTGAGGGCCTGCACCACGTCCGGGCAGTTGTGGCACGACAGAGAGATGAAGGTCTCGAACTCGAACTTGCCGGGCAGCGCCTTGATCTGGTCGATCACAGCCTGCTCCACCTTGGGCGGATGGCCGCCAGTCTGCAGCAGCGCGAGGATCAGCGAGGTGAACTCGTGGCCCATCGGGATGCCGGCGAAGTGAATGCGCGGCGCCTGGCCGGGTTCGGCCACGCCGAAGGACGGGCGCAAGGCGTGCTGGCCGTCGTCGCGCAGCGTGACCCGGTTGGAGAGCTCGGCGATATCGACGAGCAGGCCGCGCAGCTCCTGGGCCTTGGCGCTGTCGTCGAGCGACGCGACGAGTTCGATCGGGCGCTGCAGTTTTTCGAGGTAGGCCTTGAGTTGGGTCTTGATGTTGGCGTCGAGCATGATGCGTCCTTTCGTGCGTTGCTTTCGGTGTGTTCGTTGATTCCAGGGAATCCCATCGCCAAACACTACCCCGGCGGGGCAATGCTTGACGCTGGAATCCGCACCGGGGCGGGCTTCCGCCCGGCGGGAGGGGTTTCAGCGATGATCGATCAGATCTTGCCGACCAGATCGAGGGACGGCGCCAGGGTGGCTTCGCCTTCCTTCCACTTGGCGGGGCAGACTTCGCCCGGGTGGGTCGCCACGTACTGGGCAGCCTTCACCTTGCGGAGCAGCTCGGAAGCGTCGCGGCCGATGCCCAGGTCGTGGATCTCGGCGACCTTGATCTCACCTTCCGGATTGACCACGAAGGTGCCGCGGAGCGCGAGGCCGGCGTCGGCGATCAGCACGTCGAAGTTCCTGGCGATGGCGTGGGTCGGGTCGCCGATCATCGGGTAGTTGATCTTCTTGATCGTCTCCGACGCGTCGTGCCAGGCCTTGTGGGTGAAGTGGGTGTCGGTGGAAACCGAGTACACCTCCACGCCGAGCTTCTGGAATTCCGGGTACAGATCGGCCACGTCGCCGAGCTCGGTCGGGCAGACGAAGGTGAAGTCGGCGGGGTAGAAGAAGAAGATCGACCACTTGCCCTTCACGGTCTCGTCGGTGACGGTGACGAACTTGCCATTGTGGTAGGCCTCGGCCTTGAAGGGTTTGATCTGGGTGTTGATGATTGCCATTTCGTTAGCTCCTGTGCGTTCAAAAAGAGGACAGGACGAATGGTAGAGATACGCGAACGATTGTTCTAATTGATTGTAGAAATCAAGTCGATTGTTACTATCTATCCATCAACACCAACGGAGCCGCAGCACCTCAGCCCCCCGTCGGGCCGTCGATGGGCAGCCGCACGTTGAAGGTGGTGCCCTTGCCCGGTTCGCTGAGCACCTTGATCGAGCCCCCGTGCCGCTCGACGATCCCCCACGACAGCGACAGGCCGAGGCCCGTGCCCTTGCCCACCGGCTTGGTGGTGTAGAAGGGCTCGAAGATCTGCGACAGCTTGTCGGGCTCGATGCCCGAGCCGGTGTCCGTCACGCTGATCTGCACGCTGTTATCGCCGGTGCATTCGGTACGCACGGTGATCTGCCCCTCGCCCTCGATGGCCTGGGCGGCGTTGACCACCAGGTTCATGAACACCTGGTTGAGCTGGGACGGGATGCAGCGGATGTGCGGCAGCTCGCCGTATTCCTTGACCAGCTTGCAGTGATACTTGAACTCGTTGCGGGCGATGTTGAGGGTCGAGTCCAGCCCCGCATGCATGTCGGCCCACACCCATTCCGAATCGCCGGAGTGGGAAAAGCCCTTCAGGTCGGCCACGATCTGGCGCACCCGATCCACCCCGTCCCGGGTCTCGGCGACGAGGCCGGAGACATCCTCCCGCAGAAAGTCGAAATCGATGCGCCGCAGGTGGGCCCGCACGTCGGCCAGGATGGCCTCGGCGTCGCGCCCGCCCGGGTTTTCGGCGCACAGGGTGGCAACGGCGAGCAGATCCTGCAGATAGCGCGCCAGGGCGCTGAGGTTGGACGCCACAAAGCCGATCGGGTTGTTGATCTCGTGGGCGATGCCCGCCGAAAGCTGGCCGATGGAGGCCATCTTCTCGGACTGCAGCAGCTGCATCTGGGCCACCTCCAGCTGCCGGGCGCCCTCCTCCATCTGGCTGACCATCGTGCGGTTGGTGACGCGCAGGCTGTCGCGCACCTCCTTGGCGTCGAGCTGGGCGCGGATGCGCGACAGGGCGATCGCCGAGCGCACGGGCTTGTGCAGGAAATCCGCCGCGCCCAGCTCGAAGCCGCGCAGCTCGCTGTCCTCGTCGTGGAGCGCGGTGACGAAGATCACCGGGATGTAGCGGGTCGCCTCGTCGGCCTGGAGCTGGCGCAGCACCTCGTAGCCATCCATGCCGGGCATCATCACGTCGAGCAGGATCAGATCGGGCTGAGGCCGGCTGCCGACAATCCGCAGCGCCTCCGCGCCGCTGTCCGCGAGACGGATCCGGTAGAAAGGCCGCAGCATCTCACCCAGCGTACGCAGGTTGGTGGAATTGTCGTCGACGATCAGAATGACTTTCATGGTCCGGATCAGGCCTGGTTCGGTACGCGAAGAAGCGCGGGCGGTACGTTGGTTCTCATTCCGTCACTCCCGAGGTTCGGGCGAACACCTGTCGCAGGCACTCGCGGGCTGCCGAGAATCGAAGCTCACCGACCAGCCGGCCCACCTCGTCGAAATCTGACTCCATAACGGTTCCGGCGACCAAAGTCTTCAGTTCACGAAACCGTTCGATGGCATCGAAATCGCTCGACTGGAGCAGATGGTCGAGTTCGTCCACCACCACGCCCAGTCGGTCGCCATCCAGGGTGCGCAGCGTTTCGTCGGGTTCGGCGGGCCCGGACTCGACCGGGGCGGGCAGCAGCCAGCGCTGCAGCACACCCACCAGCGCCTCCAGCATCACCGGCTTGGTGACGAAATCGTCCATCCCGGCGGCCATGCAGGCTGCCCGGCTCTCGGCAAACGCGTCGGCGGTGAGCGCCACGATCGGCAGGCGGCGGCCGGTTCCGGCCTCGCGGCGGCGGATTTCGGCGGTCGTCGCCAGGCCATCCATCACCGGCATCTGTACGTCCATCAGCACCAGATCGGGGGATGCACCTTGGGCGAGCAGATCGAGGCATTCCTGGCCGTTGGCCGCCGTAACCACCCCGACGCCGCGGGAGGCGAGCTGCGAGCGGACCACCCGGCGGTTGGTGGCGTTGTCTTCCACCAGCAGCACCTGCCCCCCCATGCTGACCGGCGCCCGCTGCACCGGCGCAGGCTGGACGACCGGCGCCGCGGGCGCGTCGCCCACCGCCGCGCGGATGCGGAACCAGAAGCGCGCGCCTTCACCGGCGCGGCTGGACAGGCCCACCGAACCGCCCATCAGTTCGGCAAGGCTGCTGACGATGGACAGCCCCAGCCCGGTGCCGCCGTGCTGGCGGGTCGCCGAGCTGTCGGCCTGGGAGAAGGGGTGGAACATCAGGTGCTGCTTGTCCTCCGGCACCCCGATTCCGGTGTCGGTCACCGCGAACTCGAGGGTCGCCTCGTCGCCGTGCGCCTCCACCTGAAACGCCTCGACACGCACGCTGCCAGCATCGGTGAACTTGACGGCGTTGCCCACCAGATTGGCCAGCATCTGCACCAGCCGCTGGCGATCGGCCACGTAGGCGCCGGCCTCAGGCCCGCCCCACTGCACGCTGAGCACAAGCCCCTTGCGCCGGGCAGGCTCGGCGAACAGGCTCATCACCTCCTGGAGCACGCCGGCCACTTCGAGCCGTGCCGGGTTGAGCCTGAGCTTGCCCGCCTCGATCTTCGAGAAATCCAGGATGTCGTTGAGCAGGCCGAGCAGCACATGCCCGGAGCTCATGATGACCTGGGCGTAATCCTGCCTTTCCGGCTCGCTCACCCCCTGACGCATCAAGAGCTGCGCCATGCCGAGAATGCCGTTCATGGGGGTGCGCAGTTCATGGCTCACGGTGGCCAGGAAGCGGCTCTTGGTCATGCTCGACTGCTCGGCCGTCTCCCGCGCCGCAATCAGCTGGATCTGCTGGGTGATGTCCTGGATCACCTGCACATAGGCGTCCTCGTCGCCCCACGACACCATCGAGGCCGAGACGATGACCTCGATCTCCGAACCATCCCTGCGGCGATGACGGCAACGGGGCAGGTCGTCGCCCGCTCCGTGCCCGGCCTTTGGCTCGCGGCACGAAACAGCGTCGCCATCGGCCAGGATGTCGTCCAGGGTCATCGCGAGGAAAGCCTCCCTCGACCAGCCGTAGTGCTCCACCGCCTTGTCGTTCACCATCAGGAAGCGCCGGCTGCCCGCGGCGATCTGCCACATGGGCAGCGGACTGTCATTGAACAGCCGCTGGTAGCGGTCCTCGCTGGCCTGGAGCGCCGCGTTCTTGCGCTGGATGAGCGCCGAGCGGCCCGTCATGCCCAGCATGAGCACCTGCATCAGGAAGGCAAAGGTGAGCCCCACCACCCCCATCGCCCACACCATGAGCGGCCGGTTGTGCTGGAAGTAACCCCGGCCCGGATACACCGACAGCTGCCACTTGCGATCGCCCACCGGCAGCATCGCCGACCAGCGGCTCGCCCGCTCGGGCACCACCTCGCCGTCGACGATCTGGTCGGAACTGAACAGCACGCCCTGCCCGGCCGGCATGCCCGCATCCGTGAGCTGCAGTGCGATCCCGTCGGGGATGTGGTCGCGGGTGGCGATGGCCACCATCTCGTCGGCCTTGATCACCGCCACCGCAAACCCACTCGGCCGGGCAACACCGCCGATCGCCAGCGGATTCTCCACGTTGCGCACCGGCAGCAGTTCGAGCACGCCGGTGCGCCGCTGCTGTTCCTGGACGAGCTTGAGCGGCTTCGTCACCGCCATTCCGCCAGACGCCAGCGCCCGGTTGATCGCTTCCCGGCGAGTCGGCTCAGAGTAGATGTCAAAACCCAGCGCGGGCCGGTTGGTGGCCAGCGGCACGATGTAGCGCACGGCCACGTAGTCCGGCCGGTCCCCGGCACGGCGCAGCGTACCGGCCTCATCCCTCTCGGTGATCTGGAACGCGTTGTTCATCGACAGCCCCGCCACCGCCTTCTCGTAGGCCACGCGATGCTCATGGGGGACGAAATCGTTGAAGCTCAGGGCGTGGATGTCCTGGTGCCCCTCCAGGGTGATCCGGGTGAACTGTTCGAACTGCCGGAACGTGAAGGCCGGCGTCGCCTCGATGAAATTACGCAGCGAGGCCAGCACCTCCCGGTGGGCGACCACCCGGTCGGCGATGCGTTTGGCGATCGCCTGACCGTCGGCCTGAAGCTGGTTCTGCTGGGCCTGCCGCTCCCACTGGGCAACGCCGTAGAAAGCCAGCGCCACCAGGCCGCCGGTGAGCAGGGTCGGCCCGATGATCCGGCGACGCCGATCCCGCCACGGCCCTTCGTGCCTGTTGAAGTAGCACAGGAACAGCGGCGCAAAGACGATCACGCCAACCGAATCGCCCACGTACCAGTTCCACCACGCAAACAGGTAATCGGAGTAGTTGATCACCCCCAGCCCGTAAAGCCCTGTCACGCACAGGGACGAGGAGATCAGGGTGCTGATCACTCCCCCGAGGAGGAGGAAACGCACCACATCCCGTTCCGACTCCAGCTCCCGCCAGTGCTCGCCCATCACGCGGGAGATCAGCCATGCACCGGCGCCAGCCTGCATCGCCGCGCCGGTACCGATCAGCGCGGCGATGGACAGGGACAACGAATCCGGCTTGCCGCTCAGCCAGGCATTGATCAGGTTGAGCAGCGCCGAACCGAACCACACCGCCACCAGCGCCGGCCGGCCCAGGTGCAGCATTGCCGCCAGCGCCAGCCCCGCCGACGGAAACATCGGGCTGGCGTACCCGGGCGCGACCGCAAGCAGCAGGCTGAAGCCTCCGAGCCCCACATAGGCCAGGGCCATCAGGGCAGTACGGCGCAAGACATCGGCAACGCGCATGGGGCGAACGCTCTCGATTTTATTGATTTTGTTATTTTATAATAATTTTTAACAAAATAGATGATTTGTTTCGCATGACCTTTACGGCAGCCCTGTGGAATAAGTCACACAAACGGCCGCCCCGCCCCGGCGTTTCATCACCGAAGGCAGGACGGCGCATGCAGGAGCCAGCCCTGTTCAACGGCACACCAGCCGTAAATCCTGAGTCCACCATCGACCAGCCCCGCGCCGATGGGGATTTCGAGGACGCGCGGATGAATCCCGACGGCTGTCAGACCCGGCTGTAGATTTCCGCGCCCTTCTTCACAAACTCCACCGCCTTGGTCTCCATACCCTTCTCCAGCGCCTCGGCTTCGGCGATGCCCTGGGCGGCGGCGAAGTCGCGCACGTCCTGGGTGA
>NZ_CALAYQ010000056.1:0-29612 GCF_937894855.1 uncultured Zoogloea sp. | reverse complement strand
TACCCGACATCGGCGATTTTTCCGACGTGCCGGTCATCGAGTTGTTCGTGAAGGTCGGCGACACCATCAAGGTGGACGATGCCATCGCCACGCTCGAATCCGACAAGGCCACGATGGACGTGCCATCCTCGGCCGCCGGCGTCATCAAGGAAGTGAAGGTTGCCCTGGGTGACCGTGTCGGCGAAGGCAAGGTGCTGATCGTCGTCGAAACCGAAGGCGCGGGCGCAAGCCCCGCTCCGGCAGCAGCGACTGCCCCGGCTGCGGCCCCTGCCGCGGCGCCGGTAGCCGCGCCGGCCGCTGCCAGCCACGGTGGCGCGGCCGATGTCGAGTACGACATGGTCGTGCTGGGCGCGGGCCCCGGCGGCTACTCCGCCGCCTTCCGCGCCGCCGACCTCGGCCTGAAGACGGCCATCATCGAGCGCTACGCCACCCTCGGCGGCGTGTGCCTGAACGTGGGCTGCATTCCGTCCAAGGCCCTGCTGCACGTGGCCGCCGTCATCGAGGAGGCCGAACACGCCTCCGTGGCCGGCGTCAGCTTCGCCAAGCCGTCCGTCGACGTGGATGCCCTGCGCGCTCACAAGGAGAAGGTGGTCGGCAAGCTTACCGGCGGTCTGGCCGGCATGGCCAAGGGCCGCAAGGTGGACGTGATCCGCGGCTACGGCCACTTCCTCGACCCGAACCACATCGAAGTCGAGGAAACCACCGGCACCAGCCAGGACAAGACCGGCGCCAAGAAGGTCGTCAAGTTCAAGCAGTGCATCATCGCCGCCGGTTCCGCCGCGGTGCATCTGCCCTTCATCCCGGGTGACCCGCGCATCGTCGATTCCACCGGCGCGCTGGAGCTCCGCTTCGTGCCCGGCAAGCTGCTGGTCATCGGCGGCGGCATCATCGGTCTCGAGATGGCCACCGTCTATTCAACCCTCGGCGCCCGCGTCGATGTGGTCGAGATGATGGACGGCCTGATGCAGGGCCCGGACCGGGACGCCGTGAAGGTGTGGGAGAAGCAGAACGCCAGTCGCTTCGACAAGATCATGCTGAAGACCAAGACGGTCGCCGTAGATGCCAAGGAAGACGGCCTGTACGTCACCTTCGAAGGAGTGGACGCAACTTCGGGCGCGCCTTCCGAGCCGGTCAAGTACGACATGATCCTGCAGTCCGCGGGCCGCGCGCCCAACGGCAAGAAGATCGGCGCCGAGAAGGCCGGCGTGATCGTCACCGATCGCGGCTTCATCCCGGTCGATGCGCAGATGCGTACCAACGTGCCGAACATCTTCGCCATCGGCGACGTGGTCGGCCAGCCCATGCTTGCCCACAAGGCGGTGCATGAAGCCCACGTGGCGGCCGAAGTCGCAGCGGGCCACAAGGCGGCCTTCGACGCCACCGTGATCCCGGGCGTGGCCTACACCCACCCCGAAGTGGCATGGGTCGGCTACACCGAAGCCCAGGCCAAGGCCGAAGGCAAGAAGGTCGAGACCGCCAAGTTCCCGTGGGCCGCCAGCGGCCGCGCAATCGCCAACGGTGCCGACTACGGCTTCACCAAGCTGATCTTCGACGCCGAGACCCACCGGGTGATCGGCGGCACCATCGTCGGCCCGTCGGCTGGCGACATGATCGGCGAAGTGTGCCTGGCCATCGAGATGGGCGCGGATGCCGTGGATATCGGCAAGACCATCCACCCGCACCCCACCCTCGGCGAAACCGTCGGCATGGCGGCCGAAGTGGCCCACGGCAGCTGCACCGACGTGCCCCCGGCGCGCAAGAAGTAGAACAGTACAGATCCCTGTTGCAACGATGCTTGGCGGCCTTCGGGCCGCTTTTTTTTGGCTCGTCGGGCGCCTGGGAGATCAGGAAGGTCGAGCCCCCGCCGCTTCGGGTGCGCTTGCAGCGAAGAAGCCCGCGCAGGAAGGATTCCAGCAGCACGCGACACGATTTCGGGGGCGGAGAGATGCGTGTATCTTTCCTCCTCCGACCGAACGGATCAGGCACCGTCATGACCACCCCCGCGGACCGCGCTTCCACGCACGCTCACTTCATTCTCGACACCATCCAGCCTGAAGACCGCCACGCGCTGGACGGGCTGCTGGACCATCTGCTCAACGGCGTCGCCTATTGCCGAATGGAATACCGCAATGGCCGCCCCCACGATTTCCGCTACCTCTACACCAACACCGCCTTCCGGACGCTCACCGGCCTTGCCGATGTCGTCGGGCGTCTCGTCAGCGAGGTCATCCCCGGCGTGCAGGAATCCGACGCCGGGCTCTTCGAGATCTACGGCCGCGTGGCCAGGGGCGGCGACCCCGAAACCTTCGTCACCTACCTCAAGGCGTTGAATCAGTGGCTGTCCATCTCGGTGTATTGCCCCAAGCCGGACCACTTCGTGGCGCTGTTCGACGTCATCACCGAACGCAAGAAAGCCGAGATCGCGCTGGAAGAGCGCGCCCGGCAGCTCCGCTTCGTGCTCGAAGGCTCCGAGCTGGGCTTCTGGGATTGGGACGTGGTCTCCGGCAAGGTGGAGCGCAACCCCCGCTGGGGCCAGATCCTGGGCTACACCTTCGAAGAGCTCCAGCACACCGCGCAGCAGTGGTCCGACTTCGTCCACCCCGACGACCGGGAACGCGCCTGGGCATCCGTCTTCGACGCCCTCGAAGGCCGCACCGCCGCCCACAAGCTCGAATACCGCATGCTCCACAAGGATGGCAGCATCCGCTGGATCCTCGACCAGGCCAAGGTGATGCAGCGTGACGAGAACGGCAAGGGCATCCGCATGTGCGGCACCCACACCGACATCACCGAACGCAAGCTCCTCGAAGAAGAACTCCGCCGCCAGGCCCACATCGACTACCTGACCGGCGTCCATAACCGCCGCCACTTCATGGAACGCGCCGAGCAGGAGCTCAGCCGCGCCCACCGCTACGGCAGCCCGCTCTCGATGCTGATGCTCGACATCGACCACTTCAAGCAGATCAACGACCGCTACGGCCACAAGGTGGGCGACATCGTGCTCAAGGCCGTCGCCGACCTGTGCCACGCCACCTTCCGCGACGTGGACATCCTCGGCCGCCTGGGTGGCGAGGAATTCGCGGTGCTGCTCCCCGAAACCGACCAGCACTTTGCCGTCGACGCCGCCGAGCGCCTGCGCGAAACCATCACCAACGCCCGCATCCCGCTTGCCGAAGGCCTGCCCGTCACCTTCAGCGTGTCGATTGGCGTATCAAGCCTGAGCTCCCCTGACGACAACATCGACGTGCTCTTGAGTCTCGCCGACAAGGCCCTCTACGCCGCCAAGGAGAGCGGGCGCAACCGGGTGTGCGGCGCGGGCGGCTGACGTCGCCGGCCAGGACGTGCCCAAAGTCCGTTGCCTGCCCGTCCCGGGCGCAACTGGAACAGCCGGTGAAGGTGGAAGACCAGCGCGTATTCGGCACCAGGACAGATGGCGCCGCACCGACGCGTGCAGCCGCCCAAACATGACATCACGCTCCTGTCACCCCACCTCGCGGCGCTCAAGACCACGATGCCAATCCGGTTTTCGGGACTTGGCTGGAGGATGCGCTTAGAGTGGGCTTGCAAGCTCTTGATCACAAGAGAGGAACGGCTTTTTCCATAAAGCCCGGGCACTCCAGAGTCGATAGCGCTTTGCATGCAGCTGGGTTCCCACGACTCGGGGAGGGAGTGGATGCAATCTCGATTGACCGCGGTGATGACGCACTGTGTTGTCCGTTTCTGGCTCCGCCGGCATCTTGCCCAGCCCCTGCGTGCGCTCACGGCCGGGGTGATCCTGCTGATCGTGTCCGGCACCGGCTTGGCCGCCTCGCCGCCGCACGCAGACCCCGCGCCCACCCCGTCAGCCCCGCAACCGGGCGCAGCGCACAAGTCCGTGCTCATCCTGTCGGGCTCCCAATACGGTCTCCCGGTCATGGACACGCTCACCGCGGGCGCGGTAAGCAGCCTGAAAGACCGGGGCATCAGCGTCAATCGCATCTATGTCGAGCATCTCGACCTCATCCGCAACGGTGATCCCCACTGGCCTGAGACATTGGCCGGCGTGCTGCGCGACAAGCTCGCCAAGGCCGACATCGGCCTCGTGATGGTGCAGAACCAGGGGGCGCTCGAATTTCTGGCCCAGGACGGTTACGGCATCGTGCCGCCCGACGTACCGGTGCTGGCCACCCTGATCTCCAACCCGGCCGTAGCATGGCGCGGCCCGCCGCCCCAGATGCTGAACATCATCCGGCGCTGGGATATCGCCGGCACGATCCACCACGGGCTCAAGCTCTTTCCGCAAACACGACGGGGGGTGGTCGTCACCGGGGCCGACAGCGAGCAGCCCTTCTTCATCGCCCAGGCGAACACCGCGCTCAAGGCCACATCCGGCAAGCTGGAAGTAGAGGAAACCTCTGCGCTCTCCCACGCCGAGATGCTCCAGCGCATCTCGGCGCTCCCGCCCGACACACTCGTGCTGCTGGGGCTCTATTACAAGGATCGCACGGGGCGCAACTTCATCCCGGCCGAGGTTGCCGCCGATGTTGCCCGACGCGCCAACGCGCCCGTGCTGGCGCTATACGATGCCCACATCCGCGAAGGGCTCACGGGCGGTTCGGTGGTGGTCACCACGACGGTTGCCCGACAGGCAGGCGAACTCAACGCCGACCTGCTCACCGGAACCCGCCGGGTCGACGCGATCAACGCCGACGCCGTCGTTGCGCCGCGGCCGATGTTCGACTGGGCCCAGCTGCAGCGCTGGGGGGCCGACCCGGCGGCACTCCCCGAAGACACGCTGTTCCTCAATCGCCCGCGAACGCTGTGGAGCGAATACCGGAGCGCCGTCATCACCGCTTCGGCCGCCATTGCCGTGCTGTCCGCCCTGACCATTGCGCTGGCGATCCAGAATCACCGGCGCAAGCGGGCCGAAGAAGCCACCGCAACGCTCAACGAAAGGCTCGAAGAGCTGGTCGCCAGCCGCTCGGCCGAGCTCGCCGCCCGCTCCGCCGAACTGCAGACGATCTTCGATTCCGCCAGCTCCGGCATCGCCCTCGTCACCGACCGCAACATCGTCCGCGGCAACCGCCGGATGCACGAGATGTTCGGCTGGCCCGTGGGCGAGATGATCGGAAAATCCACCGCCATCCTGTACGCCGACGAAGAGGCCTTCCAGACCACCGGCCAGGCCGCCTACGCGCAGATCTGGCGTGGCGAACTGCACTGCCGCGAGCAGGAGTGCGTCCGCCGCGACGGCACCCGCATCTGGGTACGCATCACCGGCAGCGCCGTCGACCCGAGCGACCCCGCCAAGGGCCTGGTGTCGGTCATCGACGACATCACCCAGGAACGCGAAACCCTGGCCGAGATGGCGCGGGCGCGATCCCTCGCCGAAGCCGCAAACGTCGCCAAGAGCGCCTTCCTGGCCAACATGAGCCACGAGATCCGCACGCCCCTCAACGCCATCATCGGGCTCACCCACCTGCTGAGAAAACGCGCGCTCGACACCGAGTCCACCGAAAAGCTGGAGCGCGTCCATGCGGCCGGCAAGCACCTGCTCCACCTCATCAACGACATCCTCGACTTCTCGAAGATCGAATCCGGCAAGCTGGTGATCGTCCGCGAACCCATGAACGTGGGCGTCACCCCCAGCAACGTGGTGTCCATCCTCTCCGAAAGCGCCGCCGCCAAGGGGATCGTGCTGCGCACCGAATCCGACCCGCTCCCCCGGGCGCTGCGCGGCGACACGATGCGCATCACCCAGGCGCTGCTCAACCTGGCCGGAAACGCCATCAAGTTCACGCCAGCGGGCAGCGTCACGATCCGCACCCTGAAAGAAGAAGAAACCGAATCGCAGATCAAGCTGCGCTTTGAAGTCGTCGATACCGGCATCGGCATCGACGAGGAAACGCTGTCAAAGCTCTTCGCCCCCTTCGAGCAGGGCGACTCGTCCATGTCGAAGCGTTTTGGCGGCACGGGCCTCGGCCTCGCCATCACCCGCAAGCTCGCCGAACTGATGGGCGGCGAGGCCGGCGCCAGCAGCACCCCGGGCAAGGGCAGCACCTTCTGGTTCTCGGCGGTCTTCGACAAGATCGAGGACGACGAGCCCATCCAGATGGAACAACGGAGCAAGGACGCCAGCCACGAGATCGCCACCCGATTTGCCGGCGCCCGCGTGCTGCTCGCCGAAGACGACGAGATCAATCAGATCGTCGCTCAGGAGAACCTCGCCGACGCCGGCCTTGTGGCCGACATTGCCAGCGACGGCCTCGAAGCCCTTGCACGCATCCGGCAGGCGCCTCCCGGCCAGTACGCCCTGGTCCTGATGGACATGCAGATGCCCCAAATGGACGGCCTGGAGGCAACCCGCGAGATCCGCAAACTCCCCCACGCCGCCACGCTCCCGATCATCGCCATGACGGCCAACGCCTTCAACGAAGACCGCGAACGCTGCTTCGCTGCCGGCATGAACGACTTCATCACCAAACCCGTCGAACCCGACCAGATGTTCGCAACCCTTCTCCTGTGGTTGCAGCGCGGAACGACGCAGGGGCATTAGTCGCACCTGAACACCCCGCCTCTTCCTTCCCCGGCGCTGGCGCCATGCCTTGCGCGCCAGAAGTCCGATCGAAGGTCTGGAGCGGTTCAGCCCGAACTTGCAGCGTGATCCGCAACCCCGGTCGCGCTACGCCGCCAGCCGGGCCCGGGCCGTGTGCAGCTTGCGGTAGCTGTCGATCAGGCGCTGGTGGCGGTCGAGGCCTTCCAGTTTCAGGCTCGTGGGCGTGAGACCAAAGAAGCGCACGCTGCCGTCCACCGACCCCATCGCCGCATCCATCCGCTCGTCGCCGAACATCCGGCGGAAATTGGCCTCGTAATCGTCCAGCTCCAGCTCGTCGTCCAGCACCACCTCCAGCACCACGTTCACGGCCTGATAGAACAAGCCGCGCTCGACGGTGTTCTCGTTGTATTGCAGGAAGGCCTCCACCTGCTCCTTCGCCGCTTCAAACTGCTGCAGGGCAAGATTGATCAGCAGCTTCAATTCCAGAATCGTCAGCTGCCCCCAGACGGTATTCTCGTCAAACTCGATGCCGATCAGGGTGATGATGTCGGTGTAATCGTCGAGCTCGCTGTCTTCGAGGCGTTCAAGCAGCGCCTCCAGGGCGTCGTCGTCGAGGCGATGGAGGTTGAGGATATCGGCGCGGAAGGCCAGCGCCTTGTTGGTGTTATCCCAGATCAGATCTTCCACCGGATAGATCTCGGAATAATCCGGCACCAGGATGCGACAGGCCGTTGCGCCGAGCTGGTCATACACCGCCATGTAAACTTCCTTGCCCATCCCTTCGAGAATGCCGAACAAGGCCGCGGCTTCCTCTGCATTCGAGTTCTCACCCTTGCCGGAGAAATCCCACTCGACAAATTCGTGATCGGCCCTGGCACTGAAGAAGCGCCACGACACCACGCCACTGGAGTCGATGAAATGCTCAACGAAATTGTTCGGCTCGGTGACGGCGTTGCTCTCGAAGGTGGGCCGCGGCAGATCGTTCAGGCCTTCAAAACTGCGCCCCTGCAGCAGCTCGGTGAGGCTGCGCTCCAGCGCCACCTCCAGGCTCGGGTGAGCCCCGAACGAAGCGAACACGCCACCCGTACGCGGATTCATCAGGGTGACGCACATCACCGGGAACCGCCCGCCCAGCGACGCATCCTTTACCAGCACCGGAAACCCCTGCTTTTCCAGCTCGTCGATGCCGGCCAGAATGCCCGGGTACTTTGCGAGCACTTCGTGCGGCACGTCGGGCAGCGCCATCTCGCCCTCCAGAATCTCGCGCTTCACTGCCCGCTCGAAGATTTCCGACAGGCATTGCACCTGCGCTTCGGCCAGCGTATTGCCGGCGCTCATGCCATTGCTGAGGAACAGGTTGTCGATCAGGTTGGACGGGAAATACACCACCTCACCGTCCGACTGACGCACATAGGGCAGCGAACAGATGCCGCGCTGCGTATTGCCCGAGTTGGTGTCGTACAGATGCGAGCCGCGCAATTCGCCATCGGGATCGTATATTCCCAGACAGTATTCATCGAGGATCTCTTTGGGCAGCGCATCCTTGCGGCCCGGCTTGAACCAGCGCTCATCCGGATAATGCACGAACGGCGCGTTGGCGAATTCCTCGCCCCAGTATTGATCGTTATAGAAGTGATTGCAGCTCAGCCGCTCGATGTATTCACCCAGGGCCGACGCCAGCGCACTTTCCTTGCTCGCACCCTTGCCATTGGTAAAGCACATCGGAGAATGCGCATCGCGGATATGCAGCGACCACACGTTGGGCACCAGATTGCGCCACGACGCAATCTCGATCTTGATGCCCAACCCCGCCAGCACCGCCGACATGTTGGCAATGGTCTGCTCCAGCGGCAGATCCTTGCCCACGATATAGGTGCTTGCATCCGAATCGGGATTCAGCGTCAGCAAGGCCTGTGCATCGGCATCGAGATTCTCAACTTCCTCGATCACGAACTCCGGCCCGGTCTGCACCACCTTCTTGACCGTGCAGCGCTCGATGGAGCGCAGGATGCCCTGGCGGTCCTTGTCGGAGATATCTTCCGGCAATTCGACCTGAATCTTGAAGATCTGCTTGTAGCGATTCTCCGGATCGACAATATTGTTCTGGGACAGGCGGATGTTGTCCGTCGGAATATCGCGCGTATTGCAATACAGCTTCACGAAGTAAGCCGCACACAGCGCCGACGACGCCAGAAAATAATCAAACGGCCCCGGCGCCGAGCCATCGCCCTTATATCGGATGGGCTGATCGGCCACCACCGTGAAATCATCGAACTTGGCTTCCAGACGAAGCTTGTCGAGAAAATTGACCTTAATTTCCATAGGGGAATCCTGACGCGGCGCTCAAAACAAATTGGCCGCCATTATCACCGGTTTTGCACCGCGAAACGCGGGTTTATCGGCACGGCACAGCGCCCGCAACGGACCCGACTCATCGTGCAGCTCCGCACGAGATGTCGGGCTACGCTGCGCCAACCCGACCCACTCGAACTTCAGACACTCACGCGCAAGCTCATGTACTGCGCGCCTTCTCCGTAGGTGTCCATGCACCCCGCCTCTGGGTCGGCCACCGAGGTTGATCGGAAACCGTGGCGTTCCCAATACGTACTCGACTGATTGACCGCGGTCAGGCAGCCAAACCGCGCCTGCGACTGCCTGAGCGTATGGAAATACGCTGCGACGAGCGCAGCCGCCGCGCCAGAACCTCGCGCCCTCGGGTGCACGGCCAGGTCATGCAGGTACAGCGCATTGGCTGCCGGTGGCGGCACATAGGTTGGCTCATTCAGGGATGGCGGACTGCCCTCCTCGGCCGGTATCGCCACAAGATAGCCAACCGGAACTTCAGCCACGGTGGCGATGAAGCATGTGGCCGGGGAGGCCTCCAGCTTGGCAAGAAACGATTCGCGCGATTCCAGCTTCGCTGCGTCGTAGCAGCACGATTGAATTTCGAGCACCGCGGCAAGGTCTTCGGCGCGCATGGCGCGTATCTCGGTCGTTTTCCCCATCAGGCAGCCTTTTTGCGAAACACTTTAATCAGAAGCCCCAATAGCGGAACCGATAGCATGGAAAACAGAAGCATGGGTTTGACGTACGGCTCAAGGAATACAAGAAAAGCCTGACGGGATGGCTCACCGTGATACGGCACCTCAAGGACGAAGCCGACGCCGGACGGAGCGCCGAAATAGAAAACAATAAAATACAAGAAGTAAAGCAATGCCACAGACGAGAAAGCAAAAAGCCACGGCCTGGAAAAACCGGGCCACAAAGCCCACGAAACGCCTGACGCATAGAGCGCGGGCAGCACGACCAGGAGAATGACTTCAAGAAAAAGACTCATCATCGATGATGCTCAACTTTGTTTTCGGGCGACGGATTTGACGCAAGACTTCAGCGCAAGTCCAACGCAGCGTGCCCGCCACGGACAAGCGCAGCCAAGGTCAGGGATTGGCCGATCGCACTTCCTCAACCGGCCCACCACAAACGCCGCTCACCCCTGCCCCGATCCCTTGCGGTAATGCGCCTCGGCCATCCCCAGTGCGGCCTTCCACAGCGCCGGTGCGCCGCGTTCGATGGGGGGCTGGCAGCGGGCGGTGATCTGCTCCAGCGTCACGTCGCATTCGACCCAGGTGCCGCCATCGGTGGCGGCGTTGTGCAGCATGGGCTGGAAGCGGTCGAGGGCTTTGGCGAATCTGGCGTCGTCGCTCTCGGCGGCTTCGAACTCGAACCATAGTTCGCGGAATTCGGCCGCCTGGGCGTCGGGCAGCAGGCCGAAGAGGCGTTCGGCGGCGAGGCGTTCACGCTCGTCCTGCCCCGCATGGGTTGCCGGCACGTGGAAAGGAACATCCCCGGCGTCGATCTCGACGATGTCGTGGATCAGCAGCATCTTCACGACGCGCTGCACATCCACCGTTCCGGCGGCATGCTCGGCCAGCACCAGGGCGTACATCGCCAGATGCCATGAATGCTCGGCGCTGTTCTCGCGGCGCGAGCGATCGATCAGCGGCGACAGGCGCACGATGCTCTTGAGCCGGTCGATTTCCTTGAGAAAGGCCAGTTGCCTTTCGAGGGTGGACGGGGTCACTTTGCTGCGTTCTCTCTGGGATGGGGGATGGGAAAGTCTAGCAGACCCGCCCTGCCCGCCTTGCCGCCGGGGCTTCGGATGGCACAGCCGGGCTGCCGGCAATGGACGCCACCCCTTCGCGCAGCACTGCGAGAAGCATGTACACCGCTGAGAGAAGCATTCGCACGCCTGCGAGAACCAATCTCAGGGCTGCGAGAGGCAATCTCACGTCTGATTGAAGCAATCTCACGCCTGATTGAAGCAATCTCACGCCTGCGAGTGGCAATCTCAAGGCTGCGAGAAGCAATATCAAGGGTGCGAGAAGCAATCTCACGCCTGCGTGAAGCAATCGCAGGGCTGCGAGAAGGATTCACCACCCTGTAGGTCGGACTTCAGTCCGACAGAATCCTGCATCGCTCTTGTCGGACTAAAGTCCGACCTACAGGGTTGGGGGTGTCAGTAATTTTGTGTTCAAGGCAGTTGGGGGTGCGGGAATGCCTGTTGCGCAGGGGCTTAGCCTAGCAGCGGCAGGTAATCCCGCGTGTAGCAATGCACGTCGGCGCTCGCCGTGGCTTCGGCAATCGGCCACCAGCGCAGGGATTCGTGCTGGTCGTCGATGCCTTGCACGTCAAAATCTGCGGGGACATCGATGCGGTGGGCGAGCACCACATAGTGGGTGGTCACGCCGATGTCGCCGGCAAAGCAATCCGGGTAGAAGTGTTCGAAGGGGCCGAGGAAGGATGGCGCCAGCGCGTGGATGTCGTCGATGCCCAGCTCGCGGCGGGCCACCCGCGTGAGGGCGTCGGCGCGCCTTTCGTCCTTGAGGATGCGCCCGCCGGGCACGAACCAGCTTCCCTGCGCCGGGCGGTTGGTGCGCAGGCCGAGCAGGATGTCGCACCCGCCGCGCACCAGCACCAGATCCACCGACACCAGGGGCAGCGCCCCCACCAATTCGACAAAACCTTGCTGCGATTCCACCTGTAGCACTCCGGGCTCTGCCGCGGCAGGCCGGTGGCCCGCTTGACGCGGTGCGCCATCCGCCCCCAATATAACCGGATGCAATTCACATCCGCCACTTACGCCCTGATTTGCCGCCGTGCCCTGCGTGCATGGCGCGCTGTCGTGCGTCCGTGGCCCGGAATGGACTAAAACCTCTCCATTCCCTGATTTTTCCGAAAGGCCGCGGTTCTCACAGACCGCGGCCTTTGTGTTTTTTACGCCCCTGAAAGGAGCCTGCCATGTCGTATCCCGTCTTCACCTCCCTCGCCGATGTGCGCCTGCGTATCGACGCCATCGACCGCCAGCTGGTGGCCCTGATCGCCGAGCGCGGCGCCTGTGTGGCCCAGGCCGCCGGCTTCAAGCGCAGCGATGCCGAAGTCGCCGCGCCCGATCGGGTGACTCAGGTGCTTGCCCGCGTGAATGGGCTGGCCGTGGAGCTGGGCGCCGACCCGCAGGTGGTCGAGGCCACCTGGCGCGCCATGATTGGCGCCTTCATCGAGATCGAGCGCGCCGCCCGTGCCCGCTTGCACCCACCCGCGCCCCAACACCCCGATTGATCCCGCAGGAGTCACACCCATGTCTGTTCCATTCGCTTACGCTTCGATCATCCTCATCTGGTCCACCACCCCGCTGGCTGTCCGCTGGAGCACCGAAGGCACCGGTTTTGCCTTTGCCGTGCTCGCCCGCATGCTGATCGGGGTTGCCGTTGCCACCCTCCTCCTGCGCCTCGGGCGCCATCCGATTCCCCTTCACGCCCGCGCCCGCCGCGCTTATCTGGTAGGCGGGCTCGGCCTGTTCGGCACCATGGCGCTCACCTATTGGGGCGCCCGTCATGTGGGCTCCGGGCTGATCTCGGTGCTGTTCGGTCTGTCGCCGCTGGTGGCCGGCGTGTTTGCCACCCGCTGGCTGGGCGAACGCAATCTCACCCCCATCAAGATTGGCGGGATGCTGCTGAGCGCCGCTGGTCTGGCGCTGATCTTCCTGCACGACGGCGCGAGCGCAGGCAGCAACGAGGCTGCCGGTGTCTGTGCGCTGCTGGGCGCGGTGCTTGCGTCATCCGCCAGTCTTGTGGGGATGAAGCGCATCGGCGACGACAGCCCGCCACTCGCCACCACCATCGGCTCGATCATCGTGGCGCTGCCGCTGTTTGCGCTGCTGTGGCTCGCGACCGACGGCACCCTGCCCCACGCGATGCCGCTGCGCGCCGGCGGCGCCATCGCCTATCTGGGCGTGTTCGGCTCGGCGGTGGGCTTTGCGCTGTACTTCTACGTGGTACGCCACCTGGAGGCGTCGAAGGTGGCGCTCATCACCCTCATCACGCCGGTGCTGGCGCTGATGCTGGGCCACTGGCTCAACGGTGAGGTGATCGGCCCGAGAGTTGCCGCAGGAACGGGCTTGATCCTCGCCGGACTGGCGATGCACCAGCACACCGCGTGGCGGGTGATCCAGCGCTTGCGGGTGCGGGCTTAGGGGCGTGGGCGCGGAGCCGACCCTCGCCGGGCCGGCGATGCCCCGGCACTCCGCGGGCGGTGCACGAAAACGGGGCGGTTCCGCTCAGGGAGCCGCCCCGATGTGCCCGACAGCGGGCGGGATGGGCGTCAGCAGCCGGCGGTCTTCTTGAACGACTTACTCTCGTTCTTGCCGCCCGCGTTGTCGTACTTGGCGCGGATCTCGTCACCTTCGACGATGCGCTTGTCCTTGAACTTGTCGAGGGTGAGATCGTCGTTGATGTTGATGGTGACGCTGTCCCCGGACTTGTTGTCCTTGAGGATGGCGACGGCCGACTTGCCGTCGGCGGCCAGCTTGATCTTGGTGATGACACCGACCATCTTCACGTCGTCGGCCACGGCCGGAGCGCTGAAGGAGGCGGCCGAAATCACGACGGCCACGGAGAGCATCAGGTTGGAGATGAGCTTGCGCATGGTTGGGTTCCTTTAATCAGCGGGGCTTCATGCCCTCAGAATTTCACTTCGAAGGTGGCGTAGGCGTTGTAGGCGTTGTCGAGCGGCGTGGTGGTCATCATCTGGCCGTTCACGTCGGACATCTTCACGGGAGCGCCAACCCAGTTGTTGCTGCCGGTGTACTGGAAGTCGTAGTACTGGAAGCCAAGGCGAACGAAGCTCTTCGCAAGATAGGACGAGATCGGCCGGCTGTTGAGTTCCTGGATCAGGTAGAGCTCATAGACGTTGCCGCGGGTGCCCACCTTGGATGTCCACATGTCGGTGGCCGCCGGGGCAAAGGTGATCCAGTTCTTGGAGCCGTGGTTGTACTCAAAACCGAGCTTGGTCCTGGAGGGCAGGTCGTAACGCACGCCCAGGGCAATGGCGGTGCCGGTCTTGTCGCGGGCGGCTTCGGGGCTGAAGAAGCCGCCGGTGAGCAGCCCCTGGAAGCCGAACTGCGCCGAGACGTTGTCGTTGGGATGGGTGACGCTCATGCCCAGATCAGCGAAGTAGTTGAGATCGCCCACGCCCACCTGCTTGATGGTGCCCATGGCGCCCATGCCGTACCAGTCGATGTCACCCAGGTTGACCTTGGGCATGGTGTTGCCGAAGTAGGTGTCCTGCATCTTGGGGGCGTCGAAGATCTTGAAGCCCCGGTTCCATTGCAGCCACACCCTCAGGGGGTCGGTGTCGATGGGGATCAGGGCCACGCCGAGCATGTCGGTATCCTGCAGCGAGTTGCCGGGGGTGGACCGGAAGCCGCTTTCAAAGCCGCGGCCGTAGCAGATCTTGCCGTAGGCGCCGGGCAGGCCGTCGATGTCGGGCGCCCAGCCGACGGTCATGCCGTCGAAGGCGTAGTCCACCAGCAGCGAGGGCGTGCCGCCGTTGCCGGGGCGCGGGGCATTGAGGCGCAGGTTGCTCGGGGCACCATGGGTGGACGGGCGACGGCCCACCGAGAACCAGATGTCCTGGTCGGCGATGTTGCTGACGGTGGCAAAGGCCCGGTCGACGTTGAGATAGCTGCTCGACGGGATGTGGCCGAGGGTGCCGTCGAAGACGCCCACGCGATCGGCGAAGTACGGGGCCGATCCGCCGTTGGTCACGGCATCGTCGTCGCCGGCGCCGAAGGTCTTGTACATCACCAGCCGGGCGTTGACGGTCACGTCCTGGGTGGCCTTGGCGACGAGATCGAGCCCGAAGCGGTTGGTGTAGAGGGTGTCGTTGCGGGGCTTGTAGGCCGCCACCGGGACGCCGAAGCTGCCCAGCGCACCCATCATGCCGGCATTGGCGCCCATGAAGCTCTGGGCCTGCTGGTAGGTGCGCACGCCGGACATGTCGGAAGCAAACCGCATCAGCCCCGCCAGCGCGGCGCCATTGGCGGGCGTGGGGTTGGCGAAGAAGTTGGCCTGGAGCTGGGCCTGGGCGTTGGCGAAGGTGGCGCTCACATCGGTGAAGGGCTTGGTCTCGCCCCACAGGCTATCGACACGGAACTGGTAATCACCGCCGATGGTGAGCCAGCGCTCGGAGGATTTGTCCTCGGCCTTGACCACCTTCTCCTTCAGCTCTTCAGTGGCCTGGCGGTTGGCGGTGGTGGCGGCGTTGTTGGCTTCCACCTGGCTCTTGAGGCGGGTGAGTTCCTGGGAGAGGGCTTCGATCCGCTTGAGCAGTTCGGCGTTGGTTTCGGCCTGGGCCTGGAAGGGCAGGAACAGCCCTGCCACCAGGACGCCGATCAAGGTTCTGACATGACGGGTTTGCATGACAACTCCCTGTAAGCTGCGTTGTTTGAATCAGTGATCGTCGTCCCAGCCGGTGACCATCGCCCGGAAGTGGGCCATTGGCGTGTGGCCGGTGGTGCCGAGGTAGATGTGCCCGATCAGGAAGGCCAGCATCAGGAAGGCGCCCACCGTGTGCACGGTGGCGATCGTCCCGAGGTCGACGCGGAAACCTGCGGCACCCAGCTCGTTGTAGAAGAGATAGGCCAGCCCCGAGAGCCAGATCAGCGGCGTCACCACCACGGTCACGCCCAGGTAGGTCTGGGCCTGCATGGGGTTGTGCTTGCGCTCCCGGGTCGGCTTGAAGGGGTGAGGCTCGCCCTTGAAGATCCCCACCGAATAGAAGCGGACGATCTTGTCGATGTTCTTCATCGTGGGGATGTATTGCCGCCACTCACCGGTGGTGAGGTGCCAGAACATGGCAAACACCCACAGCCCGATGAAGGCCCACACGGCGGTGGTGTGCACCCGGTGGGCCTGCTCGAAACCGAGCAGGTGATAGCTGCCGTGGATCTCGAAGCCGGTGATCAGCATGCCGATGATGAGCACCGCCTGAATCCAGTGCCACAGGCGCTCGAAGCGGGTGAAGATATAGACGCGTCCCATGATCCCGTCTCCCGGTCAGTGCTTGCGATTGACGAAGCGGATGAGGCCATGCACCAGCACGCCGGCAAGGAGTGCCGCCGCAGCCAGCCAACCCACCGTATCGACGATGCGGTTGCCACCCCGGCCGGGGATGTAGATGCCCTCTATCTTCTCGAGGCGTCCGCCGCGGGCGTGACATTCGGTGCAGGCCAGGGCCTTCTCCTTGGGGGCGACCATGTGGGTGATCGGCCACATCGCCACCGTCTCGATGAAATCCACCTTGCCCGAGTAGGGCTTGCCCACCATGGCCATGCCCGCGGTGATGGCCTTCTGCCAGTCCATGTTCTTCCAGTAGGCGGTGTCGTCCTCGCCGGCCAGATGGGCCACCACGAGGGAACGATTGACCGGATCGAAAGGCTGCTTGCCACGGAACACCTTGACTGGCCAGATCATCGACTTGCCATCGTCCGGCCCGCCTTCAAAGGTGTTGATGGCGATCGGCTGGCGGCTCTTGTCGATGTCGTCACCGAGCAGGGTGTATTTCACCGAGCCGTTGAACCACATGTACTCGGGGCGGACGTTCTCTTCGAGCACGAAATCGCCCTTGATGCCGTTGTAGGTGATGTGGCCGTCGTCGTTGGTGATGACCAGCGGCTTGCCCTTGGCGTCGCGCTTGCCGGAGGTGGACCAGTCCCAGGACATCTTGGTGGGCATGTCGCCCCGCGCGAAGGCAGGGATGTGACAGGTCTGGCAGGCCACCTTGTCGGTGTGGTCGTTGAGCTTGGCCATGCCGTGGGGCGCCTGGCCGTGGCAGGCCTGGCAGGTGGCCGGGTTACTGCTGTCGGCCTTGCCGCGCATGTGGGCGCCGCCCTTGTCCATGGCGGTGGGCGCATAGCGGCTGCCGGGCACCTGGTGGCCGTCGGTCTTGTGACAGGTGGCGCAGGTGAAGTTGTTGCCCTCGGCGTCCATGTGCACGTCGAGCGCCTTGTCGGGCTGTTCGAGGGAGCTGTCCAGATCGCCGTGCTTCACGGCGTCGCCGCCGCCGCCATAAAAATGGCACGCGCCGCAGGTTTCACGACGGGTCTTGCCGACCTTCTGGGCGATGGCCTGCAGATCGATGCCGCGGATGATCTTGCCGGAGCCAGGGGGAAACTCGGTGTCCTTGGTCACCGGGTTGCCGGCAAAGCCGGAAGGCTTCTTGTATTTGCCGGTGGCGTCGTGGCACACCAGACAATCGACGTTCTCCTGGGAGGCGAAGTCGAACTTGCTGCCGTCCTCCATCCCGTAGCCGATGTGGCAACTGGCACAGGCCTTGTAGTTGGACGATACCGAGGTGCAGAAATTGTTGATCACATGTCGCTTGCCGAGCGTCTGCCCGGTGCCGGGATTCACGTATTCCCACTTCCAGTGCTGGGTCTGGTGAACCTGCTTGGCGGCTTCCGTGTGACACGTCAGGCAGGCCTTGGTGACTTCCGGGCCAGACTGGAACGGTCGCTGGAGTTCCTTGAACTTGCTGTGATCCGCCGTGGACTTGAGCAGCGCCGCAGTGGCCGCCCCCGCCTTCTGATCGGCCGCCGCATGGGCAGTCCCTCCCATCAGCGTAGCCATCGACAGCGCGAATAAAAGTTGCTTGAGCACTTGCATACGCCCCCCTCTTGCGAATCAACCGACTGAAGTGGTGCACGGCAAAACAGCACAAGTGCAATCTAAGAACTTTCTAATATTCGAATATTGATATTCGTCAATACCCACGATGAGATCACGGTTAAAACACACGTTGCCGGCAACGATGTCGCGGCGCCTTGTTGCCGGGCCGGTTTTTGCCGCGACCAGACATCCCGGAGCGTGGTGGATTTCACCGAAGCAAAAGCGCTCGCCCCGAACGACAAAAGGCCGCGCACCGGGCGCGGCCTTTCATCTGCCGGTAAGACGGAAAAGGGTCAGTGGGCCAGAAAATCCACCACCATCCGGTTGAACTTGTCCGCATGCTCCCACTGGGCCCAGTGCCCGCAGCGGTTGAAGATGTGCAGCTCGGCGTTGGGCATGCCCCACAGCAGGCGCAGGCCTACGTCCATCGGCACAAAGCGGTCGTCGCGGCCCCAGATGACCAGCGTCGGGGCGCTGATCTCGCCCAGGCGCGGGCCGTAATCGGGGAACTGCTTGGGGTTGGCGGCGAGGCTCTTGACGAAGTTCTCCAGGTGATCCTTGCGGGCCATCATGTTGTCGAGGCGGGCCTGGTACAGCGCGTCGGTGAGGCTGCTGGTGTCGAAGACGAACACCGCCATCATCTTCTTGAGGTTCTCGATGGTCGGGTCGCGGTACAGGCCCTGCAGCAGCTTGATGCCTTCGGTGGGCATGGGCACGAACTGGCTGGGGCCGCCGGTGCCACCGCCCATCAGCACGAGCTTGCCGACGCGGCCGGGGTTGAACAACGCGAAGGCCACCGCACTGTGGCCGCCCATGGAGTTGCCGATGATGTGCACCTTGTCGAGGCCCAGCGCATCGAGCAGGCCCTTGAGGCAGCGCGCGTTGAGCTCGGAGCGGGAGCCGGTGCACACGATCGGATCGCTCTTGCTCCAGCCCGGGCAGTCCATCAGGATCACCCGGTAGCCGGCAGCGACCAGCGGCTCGATGTTGCGGTTGAAGTTGGCCCAGCCGCTGGCGCCGGGGCCGGAGCCGTGGAGCATCACCACCGTCTCGGCGCCGCTGCCGCAGTCGTTGTAGTGCAGTTGCAGGTCGAGGTCGCCCTCGGTGATGCGGACGAACTTGCTGGTTTCGGCTTCGGTCAGGGCGGGGGTGGGCGCGGCGGTCGTCATCCTGTTTCCTTTCGGCGTGACGCAGGCCGGCGGCGGGGCCGGTCGCGACTTATTGTTGTGGGGTCGGGGGCCGGCGCGGCGCGATGGACACGGCACGCGGCCCGGCCGGGCAGTACAGCACAGGCGGGCGTGCCGATGCATCCCGGGCGGGCGGAATGTCCACTGCTTGCACAGCCGAAGGCGGTCAGCCCTCGTCGGGCAGCATCTCGTAGAAGTTCTTGCCGATGGTGTCGATGTGGCGCACGCCGAGCTCGTCGGCGATTTCCTGGCACATCTCGAAGGCCAGCACCAGCTGGGCGCGGGAGGTGGCGTTGCGCAGGTGGTCGCGCACCGGCTGGTCGCCGTGGCGCAGGCTCTGCTCCATGGCGTTGAGGAGGTACAGCCTCGCCAAGGCGAGGGATCGCCGCTGACGCGGTGCTTTGGCCGGTTGATCCGGCACGGGTGCAGGCGCCGGCCGGCTGCGGGCATCCACCTGCGCCGAGGCGCGGCTCGCCACCGCCGCCACCGGCCGCGGGCCGCCGACACGGATCACGAAGCCTTCGTCGTGGAGCGTTTCAAGCGCCTGGCGCACGTCGCCCAGGCCGGCGGCGGCGTCGATCAGCTCGGCCACGCTGCGCCGGCCGTCCACGAGAATCAGCATCGTCCGAAGGCGCGGCGGAACCCGTCTAGTGCGGGTTGCGATCTCCTCCACCCCGGCCACGGTCTTGGCCAGAATCCAGTCGTTTCCCATTGCGCGCCCTCGTGCTGCCATCTGATACGGGGCGCGAGTATATGAAATGAAAACTTCAGTTACGTGACACCCGCCGATGACGGAAACTGGCCGGGGCGTGGGCGAACACCACCGAGAAGACGAGGATCAGCCAGAACAACGCGGGGCGGGCCGCTTCATCCACGACGAAGATGCCGATCAGCACGAACTTGACCAGCAGCGAGAGCCCGGCAAATTCCTTGAGCCACAGGGCGTTGGACCACGCATCGAGCGCCGCCATCGCCACGCCCGAGGCGACCATCAGGATCAGGAAACCGTGCGCCTGCGTGCCGGCAAGCAGCCCGGCCCCCACGCCCACCACGCCGGCCAGGTGGGCCGCACGCAGCAGCACCCCCAGCCAGCGCCGGCCGGGAAAATCGCGGTAGGTGGATGATGGCCCGGCGCTCATGGCGTTACAGGTTGGCGCGGGGCTCCCAAGCGTAACCGCGCCGGGTGAGTTCGTCGGTGATGCGGGCCATCGCGGCCTCCACGCTGGCCACCGGGCCCTTCATGCCCAGCTCGATGTGGCGCGGCACACCGTCGCCGCCCACGCTGGGCAGGCTGAACAGGGTGGCATCGGGAAAGTCCGCGGTGATGGCTTCCATCAGGTCGATGAGCTTGCCCTCCAGCGCCTCCCAGGCGATCACCGAGCGCTCGACGTAATCCACCTTGTGGTGCAGGTGCGCGAGGCGCTGATCCAGCACCCATTCGACCATCGGCCACGCCATCACCGGAAAGCCGGGCACGAAGTAATGGTTGGCGATGGAGAAGCCGGGGATGCGGTTGTAGGGGTTGGGGATGATCTCGGCGCCCAGCGGATACACGCCCATCTGCAGGCGCTGGGGCGTGGTCTCGTCACCAAAGCGGGCGCGGATCTCGGCTTCGGCCTCGGGGTGCAGGGCCAGGGGCAGGCCCAGGGCCTCGGCTGCGGCCTGGCGGGTGTGGTCGTCGGGGGTGGCGCCGATGCCTCCGAAGCTGAACACGATGTCGCCGCTGGCGAAGCTCTCCTTCAGCGTCTGCACCAGCCGCGGGCGCTCGTCGCCCACGTGGCGCGACGAGGTCAGCCGCAGGCCGCGGGCCTTGAGCAGCTCGACCACCTTGCCAAAGTGCTTGTCCTCGCGACGACCGGAGAGGATCTCGTCGCCGATGATGATTGCGCCGAAAGCCGGCGTGGAATCCGCAGCCATGTTCAGTTCACCTCGATGATGTTTTCGCGGCTGCGCGCCACGCGCAGGGCCGACAGCAGGTAATGCACGAAGGCCAGCCCGGAAAGCGCCGGCGCAAACAGGTTGATGAGCGGCAGGTGCGCCATCGCCGCGCCCACCAGCCCCACGCCGAACAGCCCGCTGGAGTGCTGGGCCGGCAGGGCTTTCATCTCGTGGGTGTCGGCGTGGGCCATCAGCGCGTCGTAGCGGAAGGCGCGCTGGTTGAGCCAGGCGGTGAGGATCAGCGAAATCAGCAGCCCGGCGCCGGGGATCAGCCACAGGGGCAGGCTCAGCACCAGCAGCACCAGAAACTGGATCACCGAGGTGAGCGCGTTCCAGACGCTGCCGATCTGGCTGCCGCCGCTGCGGCGGGCGATATCGGCGTAATCGCTGGCGGCGACACGCTCCAGCATCAGCGGCAGCGCCACCGCCGCCACCAGGAAGGCCGCGGTCACGTAGATCACCGGCAGCGCCAGCACCACCAGCCCGATCTTGAACATCAGCAGCGCCACCATCAGCGCGCCCTCGGACGAGGCCAGCCAGTCGCCCACCAGCGGCATCCCGGTGATGAGGCTGCTGCCCAACGCCACCAGCGAACCCCAGCTCGTCACCAAGAGGCCCGTCCAGATGATGCTGGCGGCCAGCGTCGGCCACATCAGGTGCCACAGAATGCCCGGCCGGCCCAGGCTGCGGGCGGCGGAGAAGTAGGACAAGAGGATCGTCTTCATGGTTGGAGCAAGGATGTCAGGTCAATCGGACTGTGCAGGTATTTTTGTAGGTCGGACTTCAGTCCGACAACGAGGCTTGATCCAGGCGGACGTGTCGGACTGAAGTCCGACCTGCAGGAGCGTAGCCCGACAGCATCGTGACCGGCCGCGCCGCATGGCCGAATCTTGATCCGGCACGACAAGCACCGCAAAACCGGAAGCCCCCGCATTTTCGCCGATCAGCGGCCGGCGGTCACCCCGCAGGTGCGCAGGCCCTTGGTCACTGCATTGGCGGTGAGGGCACGGCGTTCCGGCGTGGCCAGCTCGATCGCCTCGGCCGGATGCACGATCACCCCGGCCTCCAGCAGCACCGCGGGCACCGTGGATGTCTTCAGCACCACCAGGTTGTCGTAGTAATACACGCCGTTGGTTTCGTCGGCCCACGGGCGGCCGATGCCGGCGGCCTCGGCGTGATGGGGCGTGGGCTTGAGGCCCGCCGCCCGCAGCGCGGCGCCGATGCTGCTCGCGCAGGCCAGGCTTTCGGCCAACCGCGGGTTCTTGCGTGACACGAACAGCGAGAAGCCCCGGGCGTATTCGGAATAGCGCTGCTCCTTGCCGTCCACCAGCCACGTCTGCTGGTACTCGGCCTTCACCGAATCGTGATGCACCGACAGGAAGAACTGCCCGCCCGCCGCCTCGGCCTGGGGCGCACGGGCGTACAGGTCGGCCATCTCGCCCTTGTAACCGATCAGCCGCACCGGCACGCCGTCGGCCTCCAGCCGGGTGGCAATCACCGCCGCGAGGTTCTGGTTGTACTCAAACTCGGTCACCCCGTAGGCGCTGGTGGCGCCGGGCTTCTCGAGGAAGTGGCCGACATCCACCGCCACCGGGCCCGCCGCAACAGCCGCGCAGCCCGCCAGCGCGAGGCAGACCGCCAGCGCGCTTTCACACATCCTGTTCATCAACGCACTCCACTGAAACTCAATTCGCCGTGGGGCGAGTAGTCGAGACGCTGGGGCGTCCGGGTCGGGTCCACCACCAGCGCGGTATCGCCACCATCGGCGAGCACGCGATCCCCGACCTGGCTCACCCGCACCGTCACCGCCGGAATGCGCGGGTAGTCGGACGTGAGCCGTACCGTGTAACGGTCGACGAACTCGACGGTCACCGACACCCCATTGCGGGATCCGCCCTTCGAATCCGCCACCACCGCACCGCGATACACGCCAGCGATACGCGCCGCCGACCACTCGCCCTCGCCCGCCGACGCACTTTGCGGCGCCGGCACCAGGGCCACGGGCGGCACGGCCCGCTGGGACACGCCCCAGAACACCCCACCCGCCAACACCACCGCCAGCGCAGCCAGCAGCGGCAGCCGCCGGCCGCCAGCCGGTGCCGGCAGCGTAGGCGGCGCCACCGGCGCACAGGGCGCTTCACCCAGCAGCGGCTCCACCGCCTCGCACAGCGACGCAAAGCCCGGGTGATCCGCCGCCCCGCGCCAGTCGGTCAGATCCGCCGTCTGCTTGCGGCGGAACTCCAGCGGCAGCTTGACCGGCACGATCATCGCCGGCACCAGCACGCCCCGCTCGGCGCCCACGGCGGCTTCGTTCTTCACCCATTCCGAGGCCGCCGAATCCGGCGACCACAGCACCACCACGCACTTCGCCGCCTCCAGCGCCTGCTCGATGGCTGAATCGAAAGCCTGGCCCGGCACGATCCGCCGATCCCACCACACCGCCCAGCCCCGCGCCTCGAAGGCAGAGGCAAACTGCCGGGCGCGCTCCCGGTCCTCGCTGGCGTAGCTGATGAAGATGTCGGTCATGCCTGCTCCGCGTGGTGGGTGTCAGTCGTTGGCATCGTGCACCTGCCGCAGCGCGTAACCCCGCGCGGCAAGGATTTCCAGCAGCCCGCCCTTGCCGCCGATGTGCCCCGCGCCCACCGCGATGAAGGGCCGGCGGCCGGGCTTGAGGCCGCGCTCGATGGCCTCGGCCATCTCCACGTTGCGCGCATCGAGCAGCGCCTCGAGCAGCGGCGCGGCGTCGGGCCCGCCGGATTCCTCGCGCAGGATGCGGTCGATCTCGGCCACGTCGCCGGTGCGCCAGGCATGCAGCATCGCTGCAAAGTATTCCGGCGCGGCGGCGTCCTCGATCAGCGAGACGACCTCGGTCAGGTAGGCCACCTGGGCCTTGTCGCCGCCGGCCGAGAGCGCCGCCACCTGTTGCTCGACCCGCTCCAGCGCCCAGAGTTCGATGCCCCGGGCGCGGGCGTCGCGGGCCAGCGAGAGATCGATCCCCTGCCCTGCCCCGTAGCCGGCCCGCTCGGCCGCCTTGAGGGTGAGGAGCGTGCTCACCATCCACGGCTGCATGCCCTGGAGCACCGCCTGGGGCAGGCCCAGCCGATCCATCGCCAACGCCACGCGGGGCCGCAGCGCGGGCGGCAGGATGTCGTCGAGCCGCTCGCCGGCCGGCAGCCGCGCCGCCTGCATCAGCAGCCGGGTGAGGCCCGGGTCATCCGGATCGAGCTCCAGCGCCAGGCTGTCGGCGCCGGCAAAGGCCGCGCGCACATCCGCCGGCAGCGGAAAGCAGGTCGCGTCGCACACGTGGATCGTGCCGTACAGCCAGGCGCGAAGCGTGCCCTCGCCGTCGCGCAGCTCCCACAGGAACAGCGGCCCCTTCGCCGCCGCCAGCCCCGCCCACAGCAGCAGGGCGCCCGCCAGCAGCGCCCGCCCGATCCGACTCCAGCCCGATGCGTTCAACCGAATTTCTCCACCCGCTACAATGCGCGATTGCCAAGGCCCGAATCATGCCCGAAACCACGCCGCTTCCGCCCGCCATCCTGTTACTCGGCCCCACCGCCAGCGGCAAGACCGCCTGCGCCCTGGCCCTCGCGCGGCGCCTGCCGGTCGAGATCATCAGCGTCGATTCGGCCCTCGTGTATCGCGACATGGACATCGGCACCGCCAAGCCCAGCGCGGACGAGCAGGCCGCCTGCCCGCACCATCTCATCGACATCGTGAGCCCCGAAGAGGCGTACTCCGCCGCCCGCTTCTGCGAGGACGCGCGCCGGCTGATGGGCGAGATCACCGCCCGCGGCAAGGTGCCGCTGCTGGTGGGCGGCACGATGCTCTATTACAAGGCCCTGCGCGAGGGCCTCTCCGAGCTGCCCGAAGCCGAGCCGCAGCTGCGCAAGGACATCGAAGACGCCGCCGCCCGCGACGGCTGGCCGGCGCTGCACGCCCAGCTCGCCGCCCTCGACCCGGACGCCGCTGCCCGCCTCAAGCCCAACGACGCCCAGCGCATCCAGCGCGCGCTGGAGATCGTCCGCCTCACCGGCCGCCCGCTGGCCGACAGCTACGCCAGGCGCGACGACGCAGAAGAGACCCACCGTTTCATCCCCATCGCCCTGGCTCCGAGCGACCGGGCCGTGCTCCACGCCCGCATCGAACGCCGTTTCGACACCATGCTGCTGGCCGGCTTCGTGGATGAGGTGATCCGCCTGCGCCGCCACTACCAGCTCGACCCCAACCTGCCGTCGATGCGCTGCGTTGGCTACCGCCAGGCCCTGGAATTTCTGGACGGCCAGTGCGACATGCGCAGCTTCCGCGACAAGGGCGTCTTCGCCACCCGCCAGCTCGCCAAACGCCAGATCACCTGGCAACGCAACTTCCGCGAGAACTGGGGCGATCTGACCGAGGTGGATTGCCTCGCGCCAGATATGGAAGCGCAGGTGTGGGAGATCGTCGCCCGTGGGCTGGGCTGAATCGACCGCAACAACGCCATCAGCACGGCAGGGGGCCAGTCGCCCCGCCACCTCCCCATCGGCTCCCGCATCGCCCGGCAAGCCACGCGCGACAGCCTGCGGCCACTCCCTGCCCTCAGCCACCTGCTGCCCGACATCCGGCAATGCCTGCACGACATCGAGCACACACTGCACGACGTCGGGCAATCCCTGATCGACATCGAGCAATCTCCGACCGACATCGAGCAATCACTACTCGACATCGAGCAATCGCTGCCCGACATCGGGCAAAGGTCGCTCGACGTCGAGCAAATGCTGCTCGACATCCGGCAGTCATTGAACGACGTCGAGCAGGGCTTGCCCGAGATCGAGCAAAAATTGCCCGACGTCGGGCAAGGGTTGCCTGATGTCGAGCGGAACTTGCCGGAACTCGCATCAGAGGAGCGCAGAGGGCGCCGGAAACGGCCCGAAAGCCGCCCTCGGCAAGGGATTGCGGCGGTTGCGCCCCCCTGCGTCACGCCCTGCAGGTGACCGCGACGGCCTGCGGCAAAATGCCCCCCGTAGGTTGAGCTGAAGCCCACCCGACGGGAAACGCCCCGATCAGGCCGACACCGACAGCACGCCGCTCGCCGCCGACGTGGTCGAATCGCCACCGTAGGCGCGAATCAGCTCCATCAGCCGCTGGGCGAGCATGGCGTCGGTCTGGCTCGACGAGCTGGCGCTGCCGGTGCTGGTCGAGTTGCCCGAGGTGCTGCTCTGGGTGGATTGCTCGTAGGCCATCGCCTCGGTGGCGCTCACATTGCCGTCGCCGTTGGTGTCGGCCTTGTCGAAGTTTTCGACAACGCTGGAGATCAGCGACGAGCGCTTGCTGTCGGTGCTGCCGATCTCGTCCAGCTGACTCTGCAACTCGTCCTGGGTGAAGCCCGCGTCGTCCTCACCGCCACCCGGCGGCGGGGGTGGAGGCGGCATTCCGCCCGCGCCACCCATGCGGCTGCTGAAGGCCTGGCTATCCAGCGCCTCGGCGAGCTTCTGCATGCCGCTGGAGAACTCGCTTTCCGTCACCTTGCCGTTGCTGTCGCCATCCAGCGCACTGAAGAGCTGGCTGCTGGCGTCGTTCGCCTGGGACGACGAGGCGTTGCCAAACACCTGGCTGAACGCCGACTGCAGATCACTCTGCTCGATGAAGCCCTGCCCCTTGGCATCCAGTCTGGAGAACAGCTTGCTCGCCATCTGGCTCGGGTCGGGGCGCGTCATCGCCATCGCCGATGCGCTGCTGTAACCGCTGATGCTGCTGACCATGATCTTTCCTTTCCCCTGTGTTGCCGGAATCACTCCGGGCGGCCTGCGCCTGCACCCGGTTCTTAGCAAGATAGCGGCCCAATCCCGCCCCCGCTTGGTGGCGGATCGGGTTAAGGGAGGTAAAGTCGGGTTAAGACATTGGTCTGCACGCCGCCCCGCGGGCCTTGCCCCGCGCGGAAAACGTCGCCCCGGGCAAAAGCTGCCGGCAGGTTTCCGCTGCTGATTGCCGGAACGGCAGGGGTCGGGGGCGGCGGGTGGCGTGAAATCCGGTGGGCATCACGGAAAACGGCAGAAAGTTCCGGCCCGGGGCGGCGCCACAAGGCCACCCCGGGCCGCAAGGCATCAATCCGGCTGGATGCGGCCGCCTTCGATGTACTGGCGCGCGTAGCGCCGCCCGAGGCTGGTGAGGATCTCGTAGCCGATGGTGCCGGCCCGTTCAGCGACGGCGTCGACGCCGTTGATGGGGTCGGCAAGATCGACGAAGGCACCCTCGACGATGCGCGCTTCGGGCACGTCGGTGACATCCACGATGATCGTGTCCATCGACACCTTGCCCACCAGCGGCAGCGGGACGTCTTCGTAGCGGGCGAGGCCGCGGTTGCTCAGGCTGCGCAGATAGCCGTCCGCATAGCCTACGGCAACGGTAGCAAGCCGCGACGGGCGGCAGGCCATCCAGCTGTGGCCGTAACCCACCGCGGTGCCCGCATCGACGCGCCGGGTCTGCAGCACCTTGCCCTGCAGGCGGATCACCGGCCGCATGGGGTTGGCCTGCCCGGCCACCGGGGCGACGCCGTACAGCGCGGCGCCCGGGCGGACCAGCCCGAAGTGATATTCGCCACCCAAGAAGATTCCCGACGAGTTGGCGAGGCTGCCCCGCATCCCCGGCAGCTGCGCCAGCGCCGCCTCGAAGCGCGCCAGCTGCCGGCGATTGACCGGGTCGTGCTGCGCTTCGGCGCTCACCAGATGGCTCATCACGAACTGCAGGGCCAACCCTTCGAGCAGGGCCGGATGCGCGATCAGGCTGGCGAACTCGTCCTCGCTCAGCCCGAGCCGGGCCATGCCTGTATCCACCTGCAGCACGGCGGGGAGCACGCCTTCCTCCCACTGGGCGAGGGTCTGCCAGGCCTTCACCTGGGGCAGGCTGTTGAGCACCGGCACCAGCCGGCTGCGCACGAAGTCCCGCTCCGAGCCGGGGTGCGGGCCGTGCAGCACGTAGATCATCGCGGTCTGGTCGGGCAGCACGGCACGCAGGCGGATGCCTTCGGTCAGGTGGGCCACGAAGAAGCTGCGGCAACCGGCGCGATACAGGGCCGGAGCCACGCGTTCGGCACCGAGGCCGTAGGCGTCGGCCTTGACGACGGCGGCGCGTTCGGCACCGAGGCCGTAGGCGTCGGCCTTGACGACGGCGGCGCATTCGGCGCCCTCGGCCTGGCGCCGGAGCAGGCGCCAGTTGTCGCACAGGGCATCGAGATCAATGGTCAGCACGGCGCCGGCCTTGGTCACGTTCGAGTCGATCATGCTTGGGGTCTTTCAGGATTCGGATTCGGGTTGGAGCCGGACAGGCACCGCTTTAGGGGCGGAAGCCCCGGTGCCGGTGGCGCAGAGGCGATAGCCGATGCCCAGCAGGGCGAACCACACCGGCGCCACGTAGAGCGCCACGCGGGTGCTGGGGTCGAGGGCCAGGAGCCCGCACACGGCCACCATGAAGGCCACCACGACCCAGTTCATGTACGGCGCGCCGGGCATCCGGAAGGACACCGCCTTGACGGTGCCGGCCGCCACGGCCCGGCGGTAGCCGAGGTGGGCGAGGACGATGATCGTCCAGGTCCACAAGGCGCCGATGAGCGAGATGCTGGTCACCCATACGAAGACCTGCTCGGGCACCAGATAGTTGAGCACCACACCGATGCTCATCACCAGGGTGGACAGGGTGATGGCGTTGGCCGGCAGGTGGTGGCGATTCACCCGGCCGAGGGCCTGGGGCGCCTGGCGGAACTGGGCCAGCGTGTAGAGCATGCGCCCGGTGCTGAAGATGCCGCTGTTGCACGACGAGGCCGCCGCGGTGATGACCACGAAGTTGATGAGGCCGGCGGCGCCGGGGATGCCGATGCGTTCAAACACGAACACGAAGGGGCTGACGCCCGGCCGCAGCTCGCTCCACGGCACCAGCGCCATCATGATGACCAGCGCGCCCACGTAGAAGGCGAGAATCCGCCAGATGATGCTGTTGGTGGCGCTGGGCAGCACGCGCTCGGGGTTCTGGGCCTCGCCGGCCGTCACGCCGATCAGCTCGACGCCCTGGTAGGCGAACATCACGATCTGCAGGGTCATCACCACGCCGAGGATGCCGAAGGGCATGAAACCGCCGTGGCTCCACAGGTTGGAGAAGCTGGCCGTCTTGCCCAGCGGGGTGATGTCGAAACAGATGATCGCCAGACCGACGAGGATCATCCCGACGATGGTGACCACCTTGATCAGCGCGAACCAGAACTCCAGCTCGCCGAACAGCGCCACCGAGATCCGGTTGGCCGAATACAGCACGGCAAGGGTGACGAGCGCCGGTATCCACTGGGGCACGTCCGGAAACCAGTAATTCACGTACACCGCCACCGCGGTGATCTCGGCCATGCCGATGGTCACCCAGGTGAACCAGTACGACCAGCCGGTGGCAAAGCCGGCGAAGGGGCCGATGAACTCCTCCGCGTAGGAGGCGAATGAGCCGGCCACCGGGCGGTACAGCAGCAGCTCGCCGAGTGCCCGCATGATGAAGAAGATGATCAGCCCGCCCACCGCGTAACTCAGCAGCAGGCCCGGCCCGGCCACCGAGATCGCGCGCCCCGCCCCAAGGGACAGGCCGACGCCGATCGCTCCCCCGAGGGCAATCATCTGAATGTGCCGATCCTTGAGGCCCCGATGGAGATCACGCGCCTCGTGGGCGGCCTCCTCGGCCAGCATTGCTTTTACATCTGTCATGACAAGATCCTTTCATTGCCGCCCGGGTGTGAGCGGGCTGTCAATCCGGCATGGGCAGGTGCGCCCGCCACCGGACGGATGATGGGAAAAGCAATCAGGCCAGCCGGGCCACCACTTCGATTTCCACCTTCACGTCCCGCGGCAACCGCGCGACCTCGACGGTGGAACGGGCCGGCGTGTCAGGGCTGCCGCAGCTACCCTAATAGCATTGCCCGAGCCCAAATAACGTTCACGG
>NZ_CALAYQ010000055.1:0-12368 GCF_937894855.1 uncultured Zoogloea sp. | reverse complement strand
CCAACATTCGCGCTGGCAAAACGGGAGGAGTCCATATACGGACTTCAGTCCGACATCACGGGTTGAGCAGGCAGGGGTTGTCGGACTGAAGTCCGACCTACAGGGGCAGGCTGTCGCCGGGCTTGGGCAGCATCACGTCCTTCCAGCCCAGCCGGTCGCGGATGGCCTGGGCGAAGGTGGCCGAGGCGCCGGCCTCGCCGTGGATCACGCAGGTGTGGCGCGGCGGGGTATGAACGCCGCCGATCCAGTCCAGCAGCCCGGCCTGATCGGCGTGGGCCGACAGCCCGCCCACCGTGTAGATGCGCGCCCGCACCGGCACCGGCTCGCCAAAGATATGCACCAGCCGGGCGCCATCCACCAGCCTCCGACCGAGCGTGCCGGCCGCCTGGAAGCCGGCGATCAGCACGCTGCATTCGCTGCGCGGCAGGTTCTCCCGCAGGTGGTATTTGATCCTCCCAGCCTCGCACATGCCACTGGCCGAGATGATGATCGCCCCGCTGCGCACGTCGTTGAGCGCCCGGGAGGCTTCAACGTCGGCCACGAACTCCAGCTTCAGCTTGTTCGGGTGGGCCTTCAGCCACTCAAGCAGATCCCGCGTCTCGCTGTCGAGGAGCGCCGGGTGAGCCAGGGTGATGCGTGTCGCCTCGTTAGCCATGGGCGAATCCACGAACACCTTGAGCGGCTCCAGCCTTCCCTGCCGCACCAGGTCGGCCAGGATGTAGATGATCTCCTGGGTGCGCCCCACCGCGAAGGACGGGATCACCAGGTTGCCGTGGCAGGCCCGGGTGCGGCCGATGGCGGCGATGATCTCCTCCTCGGTCTCGGGCAGGGGGCGGTGCAGGCGGTCGCCGTAGGTGGATTCGATGAGCAGCAGGTCGGCCGACGGGATGATCGTCTCCGGGTCGTTCAGCACCGGCCGGTCGCGCATCCCGATGTCACCGGAGAACACCAGCCGGCGCGGCCGCCCCTCGCCCGCGGCGGTTACCTCCAGCCACGCCGAACCCAGGATGTGCCCCGCATCATGAAAGCGCACCGCGATGCCCGGCGCCGGCTCGATGGTCCTGCCGTAGGGCGCCGGCTGCAGCAGGCCGAGGGTGGTCTGGGCCTGGGCCACGGTGTAGAGCGGCGCTGCCACGCCCCGCTCGCTCCCGCCCCGGCGGTGCTGGTGGCGCAGCTGCCACTCGGATTCCTTCTCCTGGATGTGGGCGCTGTCGGGCAGGAGCACCGCCAGCAGGTCGATGGTGGCGGGCGTGGCGTAGATCGGGCCGCGGAAGCCCAGCACCGCCAGCCGCGGCAGCAAGCCGGAGTGGTCGATGTGGGCGTGGGTCAGCAGCACGAAGTCGATGTCCCGCACGTCAAAGCCGAAATCCAGCGCCCGGAGGTTCTTGGCCCGGGCCTCGCGCCCGCCCTGGAACATCCCGCAATCGACCAGGAAGCGCACATCGCCGGCTTCCACCAGGGTGCACGAACCGGTCACTTCGCCGGCCGCGCCAAAGAAACGGACTCGCATTTTCGCAGCACCTCCTTGACGAATCGAGCATAAACCCGGCCAAGACGGATTGCAATGGCGCGCACTTCGCCGACCTCGCCCCATGCCGCGGACCCGCTGCCGTGGCGGACTAGATATGGGCCTCGACAACCCCCGACAGCCCTACCCGCAGTGCCCCGGCTTGACACGCCGGATACCACCCCCCTACCATCCGCCTCGTCATTGGTTCCCCGCAAGGGGATGAAAAGGGAAGCTGGTGCGAGGCCGTCGCCTCAAATCCAGCACTGCCCCCGCAACTGTAATCGGCGAGTTTCGTGCCCCCCACTGCCACTGGATGCGCTCCGGGAAGGCTGGCACGAGGCGACGACCCGAGAGTCAGGAGACCTGCCATGGCCCATTCCTTCAGTGCTTTTGGGGCGGGGTGTCCCTGAAACGAGGTGTCTTCCTGTCGCCACCGTGCGCCAGCGCCGATTGCAGGGCTTCCGCCCGCGCGTTGGCGCCGGGCGCGGTTCCAGGTCCTCGATTCTCCGCCCCCCAATTCGGAGAATCGCCTTGCTCGCCACCGTTCAGACACCATCCGCATCCGCCAGCGCGTCGGCCATCGCCGCCCTGCAGGTGATCCGCCGCAACGGCGCCGTCGTCGCCTTCAACGCAGACAAGATCGCCATCGCCATGAGCAAGGCCTTCTTGGCCGTGGAGGGCAGCGCCAGCGGCGGCTCGGCCCGGGTCCGGGAGATCGTCGCGCGGCTCACCGACACCGTGCTGCGCGCCCTCACCCGCCGCCTGCCCGATGGCGGCACGGTGTCCATCGAAGACATCCAGGATCAGGTGGAGCTGGCCCTGATGCGCTCCGGCGAACACGACGTGGCCCGGGCCTACGTGCTCTACCGCGAACGCCGCGCCGCCGAACGGGCTGCCGGCATGGCATCCGCGGGCACGCCGACCCTCCACGTGCTGGCCGACGGACGTCGCATTCCCCTCGACACCGACGCCCTGCTCCGCCACTGCGAGGCCGCCTGCGCCGGCCTGGGCAACGAGGTGTCGGCCCACGCCGTGCTCGATCTGGCCCTCCGTAACCTCTACGACGGCGTCCCGCTGGCCGACGTGGACCAGGCGCTGATCCTCGCCGCGCGCAGCCTGATTGAGCGGGAGCCAGCCTACAACCGGGTCACCGCGCAACTGCTCCTCGCCAGCCTCGCCCGGGAAGTCCTCGGCCAGCCGGTGAGCCTGGCCGACCTGCCCGGCCACTACGCCGAGGCCCTGCCGGCCTTCATCCGCACCGGCATCAATGCCGAACTCCTCGACCCGCGCCTCGCCGAATTCGACCTGGGCCGCCTTGGCGCCGCCCTGGTGCCCGAGCGCGACCGGCAGTTTGGCTACCTGGGCCTGCAGACCCTCTACGATCGCTACTTCCTTCACATCGACGGGCGGCGCATCGAGCTGCCGCAGCTCTTCTTCATGCGCGTGGCGATGGGGCTCGCGGTGGGCGAGATTGACCGGGAGGCCCGCGCCATCGAGTTCTACAACCTGATCTCGTCCTTCGATTTCATGTGCTCGACGCCGACCCTGTTCAACAGCGGCACCCGCCACTCGCAGCTGTCGTCCTGCTACCTCACCACGGTATCGGATGACCTGGAAGGCATCTACCAGGCGGTCAAGGAGAACGCCCTGCTGCAGAAGTACGCCGGCGGCCTGGGCAACGACTGGACCCCGGTGCGCGCCCTGGGCAGCCGCATCAAAGGCACCAACGGCCAGAGCCAGGGGGTGATTCCCTTCCTCAAGGTGGTGAATGACACCGCAGTGGCGGTCAATCAGGGCGGCAAGCGCAAGGGCGCGGTGTGCGCCTATCTCGAAACCTGGCACCTGGACATCGAGGAGTTCCTCGACCTGCGCAAGAACACTGGCGACGAGCGCCGCCGCACCCACGACATGAACACCGCCAACTGGATTCCCGACCTGTTCATGAAGCGGGTGATGGACAACGCCGACTGGACGCTGTTCTCGCCGTCGGACGTGCCGGACCTTCACACCCGCTTCGGCGCCGATTTCGAGGCCGCCTACTGCGCCCACGAGGCCCGGGCCGACGCCGGCGAGATCCGGCTCTTCAAGCGCATCCCGGCCGTGCAGCTGTGGCGGCGGATGCTCACCATGCTCTTCGAGACCGGCCACCCGTGGATCACCTTCAAGGACGCCTGCAACCTGCGCTCGCCGCAGCAGCACGTGGGCGTGGTGCGCAGCTCCAACCTGTGCACCGAGATCACCCTCAACACCTCGGACGACGAGACCGCCGTGTGCAACCTGGGCTCGATCAACCTGCTCGCCCACCTGAAGGACGGCGCCCTCGACCAGGACAAGCTCGCCCGCAGCGTGCAGACCGCCATGCGCATGCTCGACAACGTGGTGGACATCAACTTCTACGCCACCCCAAAGGCACGCCGGGCCAACCTGCGCCATCGCCCGGTGGGCCTCGGCATCATGGGTTTTGCCGACTGCCTGTACGCCCTCGGCCTGCCTTACGCCAGCGAAGCCGCGGTGACGTTTGCCGACCAGTCGATGGAGGCCGTGTGCTATCAGGCCTACCGCGCCTCCACCGAACTCGCCCGGGAGCGCGGCCGCTACGGGAGCTTCGAGGGCAGCCTGTGGAGCCGGGGCATCCTGCCGCCCGATTCCCTCGACCTGCTCGCCGCCGGCCGCGGCGGCCAACTGGAGGTGAACCGCGACAGCCACCTCGACTGGCCCGCCCTGCGCGCCCGCATCGCCCGCCACGGCATGCGCAACGCCAACTGCGTGGCCATCGCCCCCACCGCCACCATTTCCAACATCGTCGGCGTGTCGGCCAGCATCGAGCCGGCCTACCAGAACCTCTACGTCAAATCCAACCTGTCAGGCGAATTCACGGTGGTGAACGAAGCCCTGGTGCGCGACCTCAAGGCCCTCGACCTGTGGGACGAGGTGATGGTGGCCGACCTCAAGTACTTCGACGGCGCCCTCGCCCGCATCGACCGGGTGCCCGACGAGATCAAGGCCCGCTACGCCACCGCCTTCGAGATCGAGCCCGAATGGCTGATCGAAGCTGCCGCCCGCCGTCAGAAGTGGATCGACCAGGCCCAGTCCCTCAACCTCTATCTCGCCACGCCCTCCGGCCGCAAGCTCGACGAGATCTACAAGCTCGCCTGGCTGCGCGGCCTCAAGACCACCTATTACCTGCGCACCCTGGGCGCCAGCCAGCTCGAAAAATCCGGTGGCCGCGACGACACCCCGCCCGCCGACGAAGCCCCCCGCTTCTGCGCCATCGACAACCCGGAATGCGAGGCCTGCCAATGAGCACCGCCCGCTTCAACGACTGGGACATTCCCGCGCCGGCCCCGGTGCCCGCCATGGCCACCGACGCCCGGGCTGCCATCAACGCCGCCGACAAGCGCATCGTCGGCGGCCGGGCCGACATCAACCAGCTCGCCCCGTTCAAATACCCCTGGGCGTGGGAGTTCTTCCTCAAGGCCAACCGCAACCACTGGACGCCGCTCGAAATCTCCATGGCCCAGGACGTGCACGACTATCACCACAAGCTCACCGACGCCGAGCGCCACGTCTTCGAAAACGTGCTGGCCTACCTCACCACCTCCGACATCCTCGCCATGCGCAACATCGGGCTGGCGGTGATGGAGAAGATGAGGGCGCCCGAACTGCAGATCTACCAGGCCCGCCAGGTGTACGAGGAAGCCCTGCACACCTGGACCTACCAGCACTGCATCGAGACCATCGGCCTCGACCAGCAGGAGATCTACAACCGCTACCGGGTGGTGCCGGCCATTCACGGCAAGATCGCCCTCGCCAGCCGCCGCCTGGAACGGGTGATGCGCCCGGATTTCGACCTGCGTGACCGGGCCAACCTCCACGAGTTCGCCCTGTCCTACTTCTTCTTTGCGGCGATCTTCGAAGGCTGCTGGTTCTACAACGGCTTCACGCCCATCTTCGCCCTGCAGCGCCGGGGCCTGATGAAGGGCGCCGCCGAGCAGCTCCAGTACATCATGCGTGACGAGGTGCTCCACTGCGCCTTCGGCATCCGCGTGGTGCGCGAGCTGCTGAAGGAGGAAGGGCTCAGCCTCGACCCCGCCGTCCTGCGCACCCTGTGGGATGAAGCCGAGGCCGCCGAGGCCGACTACGCCGCCTACATCCTGGGTTCGCCCATCCTGGGCTACAACGCCGGGCTGCACATGGATCAGTTCCGCTTCATGGCCAACCGCCGCGCCCGTCAGGTGGGGCTGGCCGAACCCTTCCCCGGCGCCACCAACGTGCTGCCCTGGCTCGACGAGCAGGCCAACCTGCGCAAGGAGAAGAACTTCTTCGAAACCCGCGTCACCGAGTACCAGACGGGCGGCGCGCTAGCCTGGGATTGACCCGGCCAGCGCCTGCCCGGCGCCGCGCAGCCGGCGCCAAGCCCGATCCCGGGCGGCTGCACCCCCTGCGACAGGTGCCTGGTTCCGCCCTTCCGGCGAAACCGGGTGAAACGGGAACGGGGTACGCGGCGGCCAGTCCGCCGCCAAGCCCCGGCTGCCCCCGCAACGGTAGGCAAGTGCGGACCCTTCACGGCTGGCTTCTCCCGAAGCCGCCCGCCACTGGATACGTCCGGGAAGGCGAAGGGTCAAGACTTGCGAGCCCGGAGACCGGCCTGCCGCGCCACGCCATCTGCCCCACCGGGCAGGTGGATCTGCCATCGACCGTCCGCGGGGTAGCGGACAGTCCGACCAGGAGCCTCACCATGTCCCACACCCACACCCCGGCCACCGCGGCCCAGCCCCTTCCCACCACCGCCGACGACCTGCGCGATCCCCTCGACCGCCTGCTGCCAGCCCCCGCGCCGGGCGAGCTGTTCTCCCTCGTCGACGTGGTCTTTCCCGGCCAGTCGAACCACCATGGCACCCTCTTCGGCGGCGCCGCGCTGGCGATGATGGACAAGTTCGCCTTCGTCCTTGCCAGCCGCCGGCTACGCCGCACCGTCGTCACCGCCGCCCTCAGCCAGACCCACTTCCGCTCACCAGTGCCCGCCGGCCATCTGGCCGAGGTGAGCGGGCGGATCGTCCGCACCGGGCGCCGCTCGGTGGACGTGGAAGCCCGCCTGTGCGCCGAGGACATGCTCACCGGCGAACGCACCCTCTGCCTCACCGGGCATTTTGTGATGGTGGCAGTGGGCGACGAGACGGAATCCACCGAATCCATCCCCCTCCTGGACGCCGTACCCGCCGACGTGGTGCGGGTGGTGGAGATCGTCTTTCCCGGGCAGGTCAATCACCGGGGCATCCTCCACGGTGGGCAGGCCCTCGACTGGCTGGGCAAGGCTGCGCTGGTCGCCGCCACCCGCCGGGCCCGCAAGCCGGTGGTGATGGCTTCCAGCGAGACCCTCGACTTCGTCGCCCCGGCCCGGGTGGGCGACATCGTCGAGACCCGCGCCCGGGTCAGCTCGGTGGGACGCACCTCACTCTGCGTGGAGGTGACCATGACCGCCGAGACACCCCGGCAGGCCGGGTCGCGGCTGTGCACGCGGGCATCGTTCGTCTTCGTGGCCATCGACGAAGCGGGCCGCCCCACGCCGGTCGGCGCAGCCCATCAGTCCGGGAGCGCGGGATGAACCCCCAGTCCACCTCCCTGCGTCTGGGGGGCGACGCCCGCCTGCGGGTGCTCGCCCACCTCCTCGCCCTCAACCCGGCCGAAAGGGTCAGCCGCTTCAACGCGCCCCAGTCTGACACCAGCATCCGGGCCTATGTGGCGCGCGTCGATTTTGCCCGCGACCTCGTGCTGGCAATCGGCCCGGCGGAGCATCCACCCCTCGCCCTGGCGCATCTGGGCGTCGCCGGAAACAGCGGCGAGCTGGGCTTCAGCGTGCTCGCACCCTGGCGCGGGGCGGGTCTGGCCACCCGGCTGTTTGAAGCGGTAGTCGCCTGGGCGGAGGGCAACGGCCTGGAGCGGGTGCTGTGCATCGAAGGCCACCCGGCCGCCCGGCGGATCGTGGCCAGGCTCGGCCTGCGCAAGTTGCAGCGTTTCGAGCCACCACGGCTGACGGTGCTGGTCTCGCCTGCCGCACCCAGCCCGACCACGCCACGTACCCGGGCCAGCCCGAACCCTATCCCCTGCTGATCCACCCGGGCGCACAGCCGCGTGCTGCGCGCCCGAAACAGACGCAGTCACCGCCGAATCCACTTACACTCCCCGGCCCTCACGCCCCAAGCCCTGATGAAACACCGCCTTCTCCGCCTGCTTCACCTCGCCCACCGCTGGCTCGGCATCGTCACTGGGGTGCTGATCCTCGGCTGGTTCGTGTCGGGCATCGTGATGCTCTACGTGCCCTTCCCCAAGCTGACGACCGAGGAGCGGCTGGCACACCTCGAACCACTGCAGCCGGACGCCATCCGCATCAGCCCGGCCGTCGCCGCCCAGGCTTGCGTGGAGAAACCCCGCAGCGCCCGGCTGGCAATGGCCGACGGGCGTCCGGTGTTCCATTTCAGCGCCGGCAAAGAGGCCTGCAGCGTGTGGGCCGACGACGGCACGCTGGTAGCCGTCACGCCCGACACCGCCACGGCCGCCGCGCGGCACTTCCTGCCCGGCGCGCCAACCACCGGCGTCGAAAGCGTCGAGCGCGACCAATGGACTGTCTACACCACCTACAACCCTCACCGCCCGCTGCTGCGCGTGTCCCTGGACGACGCGGCAGGCACCGATCTCTACGTCTCGTCCCGCAGTGGCGAGGTGCTGCTGGACACCACCCGCTTCGAGCGGGGCTGGAGCTGGATCGGCACCGTCGCCCACTGGATCTACTTCACCCCCTTGCGCGGCGACGACACCACCCTGTGGCGCCAGCTGGTGCTGTGGCTGCCGGCCGCGGCGATGCTCACGGTGGCCGCCGGGCTGATCCTGGGCATCCAGCGCCTGCGCCTGCGACGGCGCTATCCGCGGGGCGCGGTCACGCCCTACCGGGGCTGGAAACGCTGGCATCACCTGCTCGGCGTTTCCGTGGGCGGGCTGGCCGCCACCTGGCTGGTGTCGGGCTGGCTGTCGAATCATCCCTTCGGCCTGCTGGCCTTCAGCAGCCTGCCGAAGGGCGCCGCCCAGAAGCTGGCCGGCGTGGCGTTCAGCCCGTCGGACGACCTCGCCCTGCTCCACCGCCAGCTCACCCAGGTGCCCGACGCCCGGGAGGCCGAGTGGTATCGCTTTGGCGGCCGGAGCTATCTGGAAGCACGCACCCCGGGCGCCATCCAACGCATCGACGACCAGGCCCGCCCGGCCACGCCCTTCACGCCGGAAACCCTCGCCACCGCCATCGCGGCCATCGAGGGCCATCCGGTCGCCAGCGCCGAGCTCATCCACGCGCCCGACCTGTACCACTACGGCCGACGCAATCAGGCGGTCTTCCCGGCCGCACGCATCCGCCTCGCCGACGCCGAGGACACCACCTGGTATCTCGACCCCGCCACCGGCCGTGTTCTGTCCCGCATCGATGACGCCAACCGCCTGCACCGCTGGATCTTCAACGGCCTGCACCGGCTCGACATTCCGCCCCTGCACGCCCTGCCGACGCTCCGCGAAGGGCTCGCCACGGGCCTGTGCCTCCTGGGCGCACTCCTCGCCGGGAGCGGCTGCGTGCTCGCGTGGAGACGGCTGCGCCACCGCAAGGCATCCGCCCGCTGAAAACGACAATGCCCGGACCCTCCCCCGGGATTGACGTGTAGCCGCCGATGGACGGGGCACTGATCCTGATCCGCCCCAACCGTAGCCCCACCCGCCCCGAGACGCTCGACGAGATCGCCGGCGGAGCACTCATCCCCCCAGCCACCCAAACGCCATCCGGGTGCGGGTCGAATCCACCCTGACGGGCGCCGGGCGGCGACTGAAGATCGCGCTCGAGATCGATGGCGTGGAGGCCAATCTCGTTCGGGTGGCCGAAGACATGGCCAGCGAAGTGCTGTCCCATGAGGCCATCACCACCAAGGCCGGCGAGTGGCTCGCCAACCCCGTCACGCCACAGCCGGCAGCCCACCCCCGGGGCCGTAGCGCAGCCCGCGCGCTCACCGGCACGCCTCACCTTGCCAGCCCTTCCACACGCGCGAGGCACACCATACGGCCGGGCATCCCATCCGTTCCGCATCCCCCGCCCCCGAAAAACCCTCCCGCGCGGAGGGCCTCCGGGGCCGTCATCTGCCCCCGCCCACGCAGGATTTCGGCATCCACGGGGCCGCATTTTCCCGACAAATCAAAGGCCTGAGCCACCTTGCCGAAGTTTTTTCCTTGATTTTCCAGCCTAAAAACACTACTACATGTAGTAGAAAAAAAAGTTTTGAAGCACTATTGATTTTTTTAAGTATTTGTTTTTAAAGGTCAAAAATTTTTGCTCATTTCTTTCTCCGGGGGTAAGCTATGCGCCGACTTACATCATTACCGATCAGCCATCCAAGAGCCATGACCGCCACGACCAAAACCGCCAAAGTCCAGCCCGCCACCGCCGCCAACCTCGAACCGCAGGAGATCTCCGGCGAGGTCCTGCTGGAGAAATACGCCAAGGGCAACGAGCAGACCATCTCCGACGTGCGCCTGCGCGTCGCCCGTGCCCTGGCGGCGATGGAATCCGAAGAAAAGCGCCTGTTCTGGGAGACCAAGTTCCTGGAAGCCCAGGAGCGCGGCTTCGTGCCCGCCGGCCGCATCAACTCCGCCGCCGGCACCAACCTGGCCGCCACGCTGATCAACTGCTTCGTGCAGCCGGTGGGTGATTCGATCACCGAATCCGTCGACGGCCGCTGCGGCATCTACACCGCGCTGGCCCAGTCCGCCGAGACCATGCGTCGCGGCGGCGGCGTCGGCTACGACTTCTCCTCCATCCGTCCGAAGGGCGCGATGGTGCGCGGCACCCAGTCCAACGCCTCCGGCCCGGTCTCGTACATGCGCGTCTTCGACCGCTCCTGCGAGACCGTCGAATCCGCCGGCTCCCGCCGCGGCGCCCAGATGGGCGTGCTGCGCTGCGACCACCCGGACATCGAGGAATTCATCCACGCCAAGGATCACGGCGACCTCACCAACTTCAACATCTCCATCGCCGTGACCGACCTGTTCATGCAGGCCGTCGAATCCGATGGCGATGTGGAACTCGCCCACAAGGCCGAGCCCTCCAACGAGATCAAGGCCGCTGGCGGCTACCAGCGCGACGACGGGCTGTGGGTGTACCGCAAGGTGCGCGCCCGTGACCTGTGGGATCAGGTCATGCGCTCCACCTACGACCACGCCGAGCCGGGCATCCTGTTCCTTGATCGGATGAACAAGGACAACAACCTCTACTACTGCGAGACCATCGAGGCCACCAACCCCTGCGCCGAGCAGCCCCTGCCGTCCTACGGCTGCTGCTGCCTGGGCTCGATCAACCTCACGCTGTACGTGAAGGACGCCTTCTCCGAGAAGGCCAGCTTTGACTTCACCGGCTTTGGCAAGACCATCGAGACCTCCATCCGGATGCTCGACAACGTGCTCGAAGCCACCCACTGGCCGCTTGAGCAGCAGCACGCCGAAGCCCAGTCCAAGCGCCGCGTCGGCCTCGGCTTCACCGGCCTCGGCAACGCGCTAGCCATGCTGCGCCTGCGCTACGACACCGACGAAGCCCGCGCGATGGCCACCCAGATCTCCGAGTTCATGCGCGACCAGGCCTACCTGGCCTCCGTCGAGCTCGCCAAGGAGCGTGGCGCCTTCCCGCTGTTCAACGCCGACATGTACCTCTCCGGCGGCAACTTCGCGTCGCGCCTGCCCACCGAAGTGAAGGACAAGATCCGCAAGCACGGCCTGCGCAACTCGCACCTGCTGTCCATCGCCCCCACCGGCACCATCAGCCTGGCCTTCGCCGACAACGCCTCCAACGGCATCGAGCCGCCGTTCTCCTACACCTACACCCGCAAGAAGCGGATGGCCGACGGCACCTTCAAGGAGCACGCCGTCGAGGACTACGCCTGGCGCCTGTACCGTCACCTGGGCGGTGACGTGAACAAGCTGCCCCCGTACTTCGTGACCGCGCTCGAGATCTCCGCCAAGGCCCACAAGGACATGGTCGCGGCCGTCGCCCCGTTCATCGACACCTCCATCTCCAAGACGGTGAATGTGCCCGAGGACTACCCCTACGCCGAGTTCGAGAACCTCTACCTCGACGCCTGGAAGTCCGGCCTCAAGGGCCTCGCCACCTACCGTCCCAACAGCGTGCTGGGCTCCGTGCTGTCGGTCACCCCGAGCAGCGAGCAGAAGCAGCCGCAGGATGTCGAGATGTCCGACGACACCAACCGTCGTCTGTCCATCAAGAACCTGCCGGCCCCGGTGCTGTCTTCCCTGCGCTGGCCGGGCCGCCCGGATCTGCCGGATGGCAACGCCGCCTGGACTTACATGCTCAACACCCCGCAGGGCAACTTCGCCCTCTTCGTGGGTCACATGGACCCGGTCGAAGACAGCCCCGCCAAGGGCGCCTTCCCCTTCGAAGTGTGGGTGAATGGTGCCGACCAGCCCCGTGGCCTCGGCGCCGTCGCCAAGACCCTGTCGATGGACATGCGCGCCAACGACCGCGGCTGGCTCAAGCTCAAGCTCGAGGCCCTCGCCAAGACCGTCGGCGAAAAGCCCTTCGAGCTGCGCTTCCCGCCCCACGGCGAACAGAAGCTGATGCCGGGCGTCGTCTCCGCCTTCGCCCAGGTCGTGCGCTACCGCTGCGAGAAGCTCAACGCCCTCGAAGGCGATCTGCCGACCCCGGTGCTCGACAGCGTGTTCAGCCTGCAGGAGCCCAAGACCGGCACCGACGGCACCCTGTCCTGGACTGTCGACATCCAGAACCCGGCCACCGGCGAAGACTTCGTGCTCGGCCTCAAGGAAA
>NZ_CALAYQ010000054.1:0-6678 GCF_937894855.1 uncultured Zoogloea sp. | reverse complement strand
AGCACCACCGCCCCTGTAGGTCGGACTTCAGTCCGACACCCCACGCCCAGCCAGCCACCGTTTTGTCGGACTAAAGTCCGACCTACAGGACGGCAGCGCGGCGCCGGGATGCCTGGCCTCAACCAGCAGCAACACCGTGCACGAGCCGTTGCAGGAGAGTGTGTTCATCCGCAACCAGTCCAGCGCATGAGCACCACCGCCCCTGTAGGTCGGACTTCAGTCCGACACCCCACGCCCAGCCAGCCACCGGCTTGTCGGACTAAAGTCCGACCTACAGGACGGCAGCGCGATGCCGGGATGCCTGGCCTCAACCTGCAGCAACATCGTGTGCAAACCGTTGCCTTCTCTGGATACCGCTCAGATAGCAGGTAACAGGACGTGGGACGTGGGTGAAACCACCTCCGCCCGCTCCCCACTACCCAACCCCCACTCCCCAAAACACCATGCTCTCCATCGACTTCAGACAGATCGGCATCATCGCCGGCAAGGAATTCTGGGACCGCATCCGCAATCGCTGGGTGCTGGCGGTGGCCATCGTGTTCACCGTGTTCGCCCTCGTCATCGCCTACTTTGGCGCGGCCCAGCAGGGCGCGGTGGGCTTCCGCTCCATCGATCTCACCATCGCCTCCCTCGTCAGCCTGGTGATCTACCTCATCCCGCTCATCGCCCTCATCCTCGGCTTCGACGCCATCGTGGGCGAGCGGGAGCGCGGCTCACTCGACCTGCTCCTCACCCTGCCCATCACCCGCAAGGAGCTCATCCTCGGCAAATACGCCGGGCTTGCCGCGGCGCTGGCGTTTTCCACCATCGCCGGCTTTGGCGCGGTGGGTCTGATCCTCTCGCCCCAGCTCGATCTCAACGCCCTCTTCCACTACGCCGGCTTCATGGGCTCGGCCATCCTGCTCGGCTTTGCCTTCCTCAGCTTGGCGGTGATGCTCTCGGTGTTCGCATCCGACCGCACCCGCGCCTCGGGCCTCGCCATCGGCACGTGGTTCTTCTTTGTGCTGGTGTTTGACCTGCTGCTGCTGGGCGCGCTGGTCGTCACCGCCGGCGACTACGGCGGCGCGATCTTCCCCTACCTGCTGCTCCTCAACCCCGCCGATGTGTTCCGCGTGCTCAACGTCTTCAGCCTTGAAGAAGTGCGCACCCTCTACGGCCTTGCCACCGTCTTCCCCGAAGCCCTGAGCCACCCCGCCACCCTCGGCGGCGTGATGCTCGCCTGGATCGTCGGCCCTCTGGCCGCTGCCATCTGGAGATTTGAACGATGAAACTGCCCCGCTCCGTGCCGCCTCTCGTCCTTCACACCGCCGCCCTGCTGGTGGCCGTCAGCCTGCTCAGCGCCTGCGGCAAGCAGGCCGGCAACAGCGTCGGCCCCGCCGAGATCACCAAAGAGAGCGCCTGCGCCCTCGACGGCATGTACCTCGCCGACTACCCCGGCCCCAAGGCGCAGATCCTCTACGAAGGCGCCCCCGCCCCCGAGTTCTTCTGCGACACCATGGAAATGTTCTCGCTGTACCTCAAGCCCGAACAGGCCCGCAAGGTGGCCGGCATCTACGTGCAGGATCTCGACAAGACCCCCTGGGAAGCCCCCAAGGGCAGCTGGATCGACGCCCGCAGCGCCTTTTATGTGGTTGGCTCCAAGAAGCGCGGCGCCATGGGCCCCACCATCCCCTCGTTTGGCACCCGCGACGGCGCCACAAAGTTTGCCGAAGCCAACGGCGGCAAGGTCTATCCTTTCGCCGAAGTCACCGCCGACATGGCCCGCCTCGACGGCGGCGCCCTCCACGACCAGCGCATGTAACCCTCACCGCCACCACACGCCCATGGACAGCTTCTACGACCGCCTCGACTTCGACGACGCCATCGAGATCGAACAGCTCTCCCGCCTGATGTACGAAGTCCGCGTAGCCCGCGACAACCTGCTCGCCCAGCTGGGTGCCGGAACACCCGAACAAGCCCTCGCCGCCATCCGCAGCGGCAACCTGCCCGAGCACCCCGGCTACGAGCAATACCTCACCACCCGTCTCCTCACCGATCTCCACGCCAACGTGCGCGCCCGCCTGGCCGAACGCACCCAGGCCGCCAACCGCTGACCGCCCCGCCATGAGCCTGCACCTCGACCTCGCCGCAGCCATTGAAGAACAATTTGGCGAACACCTGGAAGCCCCGGTGGACGTCAAGCTCGACGCCCTCATCGCCCGCCTCGACAACGGCGCCGTGCTCGAAGCCCGCATCGCCGCCCCCGACGCCTACGCCATCGCCTGGGCCTGGGGCGAAGCCGAACTGCGCATCGACACCGCCCCCCTGCACAGCGATCTGGCCACCTTTCCCAATCACCTGCACGCCGCCGACGGTAAACTGCGCGCCGATCCCCTCACCCACTGCGGCGATGCCCCCATCGACAACCTGCGCCGGGTGATCCACGCCATCCTGCAAGACCCGCTGCTCGACAACACCCCCGGAGCCCAGCCATGATCCGCCGCGTTCTGCCCGCAATCGGCGCCGCCATCATCCCCGCCCTCCTCGCCGTCACCGTCATCGGCCAGCCCATCAACGCCCAAGCCGCCGATCTATCCCCCCAATACGTCCAGCGCTCCACCCGCTGCCCCGTATGCGGCATGTACCCCTACCGCACCCCCCAATGGACAGCCCAGATCGTCTTCAACGACCAGACCGCCAGCAGCTTCGACTCCCCCGCAGACATGTTCCGCTTCGTGGGCAACATGATGCTCTTCGACAAAACCCACAAACCCGCCGACATCGGCGCCATCTGGGTTGCCGACTACACCACCAAAGCCTGGGTGGATGCGAAGAAAGCCTTCTACGTCCTCGGATCAAAAGCCCGCGGCCCCATGAACGAACCCAACCTCCCCGCCTTCGCCAGCCGCGAAGCGGCCGATGCGCATGTAAAGGCGGAGGGCGGCAAGGTGCTGGGGTTTGGTGAGGTGACGCGGGATATTGTGAAGAGTCTGGCGGGGGCGCATAACCACTAGGCTGGCGAATCCCAAATAAAAAGCGGGCTGGGCATCCTGAGATCAGGGATGACCAGCCCGCTTCATTGTTAAATCAGAACAGAGATGCATTCAGCTCAGGCTGAATGACGCCGCAGAATCGGGCTGGCCATCTTCAAAGACGGCCGACCCAATTCACTCCATCTAAAGGTCAACGAAACATCGTCAGTTACGAGACACTGATCAAATATCATTCAGAGGCAATTTCAGACCAAGAGGCTATTTCATCTTTGAGGTTTTAAATTTATCGACCAAGAGAAACAGAATATTTGCCCGTTCGCTCATTCCTAACCACAACGACATTAAACATAATGTAGTCTGGACTGCGGCCGGTAGCCTCACCTAGAAAAACAGACTCTGTACCAAGGACCCCCTCGCTCCAAGAAGCTATCTGTACGGTTGCCATTCGACCTTTCGCTCTGCTGTAGTTAGCAATTGCAATTTGATAAACTCCAGTTTTAAGCTTCCTTGAATCACAAGAAGCATAATAATGTTCAGGCCCAAAGGAGTCAGTATTATCTAAATCTAAGTAACCAGAATCGCCCACCAAAGAGTAATAATATACATGGGAACCACTCGGCTCAAAAGTATGAAGATCAACATCTCCATCCCCATTCCAAGTCAATGTCGCCGTAAAAAATCCGGATGTCGCCTTAGCGGGCGGCTCTTCTAATGACCCCAAAGCCGTATCAATATGCCCCCTAACCACCGTAGATATAGAAAGACCTTGATTAAGGTATATCTCAAGCAACCCATGACCAAGTATATCTTTTTTCCCATTTACTCCAGCAGGACGCAGGAGAAAGCTGGGAATGTAATCCGTAACACTTGCGACACCACCAACCACGCGCAGACCATTAATAACAAGATCAAGATCAGCAAGTGTATGACTTCCGCTTAACAAAGGCGACGCTGGGGCTATATGCACGACCTTGACCGAACTCGGAGTAGTTTTCGTCAGCGCATAGTTATATGCCGCGTTGGCAAACAGATTTCCTTGAGAATGAGCAACAAACAAGAGCTTCTTACCTTCCAAGACCCAAGTATCTATCCGTGTTTTATGCTCAATATAATTAGAAGTCGTCGGAGGACTTCCAAGCAACGCAGTTAAATTTCGGATTGCAGCTGCTCGATACCAATCTACAAACCCATTTAATATTCCAGCAGCTGACTGAACAGCATCAATGATTCTTGCCCACCAGGGCCCATCGCCTTTCAACGCTTCAAAAAAAAGCTCAAAGCGGCCTCCCAGCAAACCATCTTGCTCATGCAAACGCTGCTCAAAAGTTTCTACAAAATCCTCAAATCCGTTCGAGTAATTATATAGAACCTCATATTTTATTTCGTCCCCTGAAGACGACTTTTCACCGTGGATACGCCGAAACTCCTCTTTTGCGATATCCGCTTCTTCTGGAGTTGTTTGAACTCCATTAAAGAATACAAAGGCAACTCCCGTGTCACGACAAATTTCATATTGAGAAGAGTTCTGTGCATAAGCGCTCATAGCACAAGAGATGGAAAAAAAGAGTGCGTACAGCGCAACCGCAATTTTTCTGAAGGCTTTATTCACAGCCATCTCCTTCAGGCGTCGCCCAAGACGCCCCATCCAACGCTTTGCTATATGCAAGATAGGCAAGCAGTCGTTGTTTTGTATTTGTCGTCACCGCAATCAACTCCGACCCCACTGAAGCTGGCTGTTTGACATCAGACTTTTCACCAAACTTTGAGTAAAGACAACGCGTTGCCATAGACAACTGCCTTTTCACTTCTTTCACAGCAGATATATCAGAAGCATCAACCAACAGAGCAGACTGCATTCCTCTAGCGTACTGCATAGCGGCAGCGCGCTGCGAATCCAATGGATAATTACGCGATATAAATTCCTCGATATCATCGCGAACACCATTTGCATTTGCATCAACACCCGCAATATTACTACTTCGATCCAGTCTCGGTATCGCACCAGATATCTCTAGCTCTGCAATTTTCTCCTTTGGCGTACTTCCCGTCTGAGCTGCTGCATCATTACTACTATCACCCCCACAACCCGTGAGCACTCCAACTAAGAAAAAAAAGAAGATTATTTTGATCATTTTTTCATTTTCTTAAAAAAAAAAGGCATAAAAACGCCAAGCACCGTTCTTGCACAAAAAACGGTCAGGTGTCTGGTAACCACATCGAGCAAGCGCCTCAGGGCTCCCACAGCCACTCCATTGACATCAATCGTCGTCTTCCTCATCGATTTCAAGTCCTAGCAACGTAGTCCAAAACTCATCCGAGGTCGCAGCCAGCGAACTCTTGATCTTGATGGTGGTTTTGACCGAGGTATTCAACCGGATGAGGTTCAATGCGATATGGCGCACCAGTGCAATGTGATGGGCAACGTGACCCATGCGGGCGCGGGCACAGCATCGCCAAACTGAACGCACAGTGCGAAATAGTAGGGTAGGAAAGAGCAGCTGTTGGCATGGCGGATGATCCGACTTAATCTGCATCTAGACGCCGCACATTCCGCCCCCAGCCAGCCCAACCGCACCAACCGCACCAACCGGGGGTTCTTCACTCCTTACCTATCGGCTCTCCCTCACTCCGCCTCCTTCCCCTTCTTCCCCCGGCCGCCGCCGGTCTTCTTTTCGGACTTCTTCTTCAGCCCCATCGACGCAACTTCGTCGGAGTCTTCGCCGTAGGTGGCGCGGACCTGGTTCTTGCAGCCGTTCATGACGTTGTGGCGCTTGTTTTCGGCGATGGCGCGGGCGTCGCGGATGGCTTTGAAGGTGTTGTAGGCGACGGTTTCGGCTTCGTTCAGTCGCAGGCATTCTTCGTGGGCTGCGGTGGCGGCTTCGAGGCTGAACTCGGGATTGGAGGATTTGTAGTCGGCGATGCTCTTGAGGCCGTAGTAGGCGGCTTCGTCGGCGCGGAGGACGGCCGGGGCGAGGTTCTTGAGTTGCACTTTCGTCATGATGGCTTCCGTTACTGGATTGAACATGGAATGTGGCGCCACGACGAAATGTTACAGTTGGGCGGCATGTCGAGGAATATGCCATTGGATATAGAACGCTCAAAAATCCGATAAAAAGTCGGGATTTTTTTGTACGGATGGGGGTTGACTGCCGGATTTTTCTGGGTAAGTGGCGGGGATGGTGTGATTGCCGTAACGGCAATTGGACGATGCGGCGGCGCAGCAATGGTGGCTGGGGTGGACGGGCTGGTCGGGTATGGCGAGGGCCGGGGTTTGCGGGGGCCGTCTTCATGCTGGCGGTGCAAACCTTCTTGTTGACCTGCGTAACCCTTATGTTGACCGTCGCAACCTTTATGTTGGGTCGTGCACTGTTCTTGTTGACGGCGCTAACCTTTCAGTTGACCGCCGTAACCTTTATGTTGGGTCGTCAACTAAAGGGTTAGGACGGTGCACTGTTTAAGTTGACGACCCAACATAAGGGTTTCGCCCGTCAACATCGTCAGTTGTGTCGTGCACTGCTTTCTGCGGTGGCGCGATCGCCTTGATTCAACGGCATGCAGGCGATGTTGGGTGGCGTGATGATGGATGGGGCAGCGGGATTGAAGGGCGTAGGCCGGCAACCGCCAGGTTGGCGGGTGCGACTGCCTGGGTGTTGTCACCGACCGGCACATAGGAGCCACTTGATGATCGGCACAATGGAGCCAGGGC
>NZ_CALAYQ010000053.1:0-4438 GCF_937894855.1 uncultured Zoogloea sp. | reverse complement strand
TGGCGGCCAGCGGGCCGATGTTGCCCAGGCCCAGCACCGCGGTGCCGTTGGTGACCACGGCCACCAGATTGCCGCGGGAGGTGTATTCCTGCGCGTCGGCCGGATCGGCCACGATGGCGTCACAGGCGGCGGCCACGCCGGGGGAGTAGGCCAGTGCCAGGTCGCGCTGGTTGGTCAGGCCCTTGGTCGGCACCACCGAAATCTTGCCGCGGGTCGGGCTACGGTGGTACTCGAGGGCGGCGGCGATGAAATCCTTGTCCATGTTCTATCTCTACCAAAAAAAATGGTCCGACCCCTCCCCGCAAGGCAAACGGCCAAGCGGGCAAGGAGCGCTAACCCTGCTGCACACGGAAGTCTGTAAGCGTCTTGGATGCCCCGAAGTGGGCATTTGCATGGTCTGACGGCCGGGTGCGATTGACGCCTGCGCCTGGCCGGAGTTCCGCCGCCGGGAGGGGGCGACGAAGACTGCAGATTATTCTTGTCGGGCGAGTTTAACCGACGAGGCGCATTTTCGCACCCCTCGTAATTAGGGCGGACCCGCATTGCGTGGCACAATCGCGCCCAGTCATAACACTGGCACCAAAGATCAGAGGGAAGAGACGATGCGACGAGTGGTGTTCAACCAGAAGGGCGGCGTGGGCAAATCCACCATCACCTGCAACCTCGCGGCGATCAGCGCCGCCAACGGCCTGCGCACGCTGGTGGTGGATCTGGACCCGCAGGGCAACTCCACCCACTATCTGCTCGGCAACGGCGCCGAGAACGCCGACGACACCATCGCCGGGCTCTTCGAGCAGACGCTGAACTTCAAGTTCAACCCCAAGAAGACCGCCGAGTTCGTCCAGCCGACGCCCTTCGCCAACCTGTCGATCCTGCCGTCCCACCCGGATCTCGAAGAGCTCCAGGGCAAGCTCGAATCCCGCTACAAGATCTTCAAGCTGCGCGACGCGCTCGATGAGCTCGCCGACGACTTCGACGCGGTGTTCATCGACACCCCGCCGGCCCTCAACTTCTTCACGCGCTCGGCGCTGATCGCCACCCGGCTGTGCCTGATCCCCTTCGACTGCGACGACTTCTCTCGCCGGGCGCTCTACGCGCTGCTCGAGAACGTCCAGGAGATCAAGGCCGACCACAACCGCGATCTGGAAGTTGAAGGCATCGTCGTCAATCAGTTCCAGCCCCGCGCCAGCCTGCCGCAAAAGCTGGTGCAGGAGCTCATCGACGAAGGCCTGCCGATCTTCAAGACCTACCTGTCCAGCTCGATCAAGATCCGCGAAAGCCACGAGCAGGCCAAGCCGATGATCCACCTCGACCCGAAGCACAAGCTGGCCCAGGAATTCAGCGCCCTGCACGCCGAGCTGCGCCGGTGATTTCACGGCGCCGGCACCCGGCGCCGTGACATTTCTTTCACCCCGCAACCTTCCGCCACAGCGCGGGGCACTCAAAACGGATAAGCTGCGCCCGGTCGACTCAAGGGCGCGGCACCGCCCCCCCACGCACGCATGCTGTTCAATTCGTACTCCTTCCTGCTGGCCTACCTGCCGGTCACGCTGCTCGGCTTCTTCATCCTGGGCCGCATCGGCAAGCAGGCCGGCGCCGCCTGGCTGGCCGCCAGCTCGCTGTTCTTCTACGCCTGGTGGGATTACCGCTACCTGGCCCTGCTGCTCGCCTCGATCTGCGCCAACTATCTGGCCGGCAGCTACATCGCCCGCCGCGCCGGCACCGCCGAGGGGCGCCGGGTGCTCACCCTGGCGGTGATCGTCAATCTGGTGCTGCTGGGCTACTACAAGTACGCCGACTTCTTCCTGTCCAGCGCCAACGCCCTGCTGGGCACCGACTGGCCGATCCTCGGGATCATCCTGCCCATCGGGATCTCGTTCTTCACCTTCACCCAGATCGCCTTCCTGGCCGACGCCTACGCCGGCAAGGTCACCGAATACCGCTTCATCTACTACGTGCTGTTCGTCACCTACTTCCCGCACCTCATCGCAGGCCCGGTGCTGCACCACAAGGAGATGATGCCGCAGTTCGACGAAGACCGTAATTACCGCCCTCACGCCGCCAACTTCGCCATCGGCCTCACCATCTTCGCCATCGGCCTCGCCATCTTCGCCATCGGCCTCGCCAAGAAGGTGCTGATCGCCGACAGCCTCGCCGACTACGCCACGCCGGTCTTTGCCCCCGGCGCCGGCGCCCCCACCCTGTTCAATGCCTGGGGCGGCGCGCTGGCCTACACCTTCCAGCTGTACTTCGACTTCTCGGGCTATTCCGACATGGCCATCGGCCTGTCGCGGATGTTCGGGGTGCGCCTGCCGCTCAACTTCAACTCGCCCTACAAGTCGCGCAACATCACCGAGTTCTGGCGCCGCTGGCACATGACGCTCTCGCGCTTCCTGCGCGATTACCTCTACATTCCCCTCGGCGGCAACCGCCACGGGCGCTTCCGCCGCCATTTCAACCTGCTCACCACCATGGTGCTGGGCGGCCTGTGGCACGGCGCCGGCTGGAACTTCGTGATCTGGGGCGCGCTGCACGGCGGCTTCCTGGTGGTCAATCATGCCTGGCAGGACGTCTGCCGCCGGGTGCCGGTGCATCTGCCGGCCGGCCTTGGGCGGCTGCTGGGCGTGCTCGTCACCTTCCCGTGCGTGGTGTTCGCGTGGATGTATTTCCGCGCGCCGGATCTCGCCACCGCACACAAAGTGATCGGCGGCATGCTCGGCCAGTTCGGCGCCAGCCTGCCCGAACCCATCCTGTCGCGCCTCGGCCCGCTCAAGGGCGTGGTGAATGGCCTCGGCATCGGCGTCAGCCTCGGCGGCGGCGCGGCCTTCGTCGAAACCTGGGCCTGGGTGATCGTCGGCGCGCTGGTGGCCTTCTTCGCCCCCAACACGCAAGAGATCATGGGCCGCTTCGACCCCGCCCTGCCCGAAGACAGCCGCCACGCCCAGCCCGTGGCCCGCCGCCTGGCATGGCAACCGAGCCGCCGCAGCGCGCTCGCCATCGGCCTGCTGTTCGCCCTCGGCGTGCTGGCCCTCTCCCGCCCCACCGAATTCCTGTACTTCCAGTTCTGATGGCTTCCCCGACGACTCCCGTCTCCTGGGCCAGCTACCTGCGCTGGATGCTGGCCACCCTCGTCGCCTGCGTCGCGCTGGTGGGCGCCATCAACGTCTTCATCGACCCGCTGGGCATCTTCGGCTCGCCGCGGATCGCCGGCCTCAGCGCCACCAAGCCCTACCTCGACCACCACCGGGAACTCACCCGCTGGCAGGCCGCGCGCCGCCTGTGCCCCAGCGCCGGCATCTTCGGCAACTCCCGCGCCGAGATTGGCTTCGACCCCGAGCACCCAGCCTTCGCCGCCCGAGGACTATCGGCCTTCAATTACGCTCTCCCTAATGCGCCAGTAAGCACTGTTTATCGCGAACTGAATTGGCTTGCCACAACAGGCTGCTCTCCGTCGGAAGCCATTATCGGCTTAGAGTTCTACGATTTCTTTGGATCCACAGAAGCCGTACCGCTGCCACCCGCCGACACCCCGCCGGCCATCGACGGCAAGGTGCTGGCCGAAACCGTGTTCTCCATCACCGGCCTGCGGGATTCCGCCAAGACGGCCGCCCTGCAGCGCGCCCGCTACGCCGCCACCCTGACCGAGCGCGGCTTCAATCCGCTGGACAACTACATCGCCGAGGTGGACAACAGCGGCCACTACATCCTTTTCCGCCAGCGCGCCGATGAGAACGCCCGCAACTGGGGCCGCAAGGCCAAGGCCATCCAGCCCGCCGAGGGGCAATCCATCGACCAGCAGGCCCTCGACGCCCTCCTCGCCGGCATCCAGACGAGCGGCGGCAAGGCCCGGCTGGTGATCTACCCCTACCACGCCGAGATCCGCCTGATGCAGGCACGGCTTGGGCTGGCCGACCTCTTCAACGACTGGAAGCGCATGGTCGTCGCCATCGCCGCGCGGCATCCGGGCGTCGAAGTGTGGGATTTCAGCGGCATCGGCCCCGAAACCCTCGAAACCATCCCCGCCCCCGGCGACCGCAAGACCCACCTCCAGTATTTCTGGGAAGCCGGCCACTTCAAGCGCGCCCTGGGCGACAAGGTAATCGCCCGGGTGATGGGCACAGCCGACGCCGATGGCAGGTTCGGCATCCAGCTCACCCCGGACAACATCGAAAACGTGATCGCCGCCGATCGCAAACAGCTCGACACCCTCCTCACCACCCCGTCGCCGCTCCTCACCGAGGTGGACGACGTGGTCGGCAAACGCCGCTAAGCCAGCTCATGTCGGACTAAAGTCCGACCTACAGATCGGCGAGGCTGCAACCCACACACCCGCGAAACCCCTGTAGGTCGGACTTCAGTCCGACAGCACGACCCAATCAAGCTCCCGGTGTCGGACTAAAGTCCGACCTACAGATCGGTGAGGCTGCAACCCGCATAC
>NZ_CALAYQ010000052.1:0-26384 GCF_937894855.1 uncultured Zoogloea sp. | reverse complement strand
CAATAACAACAATCTACATGAAATCCTAGCAACAACCATGACAGGTGTAAAGCAACACCCTGTAAAACACCGCCGTCGCCCGAACAGGCGGGCAGCAGTGCGTACTCGTATAATGCCGCACTTTACTTGCACCTTCTTTCCGCCATGCGTTGGGTTCTCTACCCTCTTGCCGTCCTGCTCGGCCTCCTCGCGGTCGGCATCGCAATCGTCGCCATCGCTGTCGCCTTTGCCTGGCCCACGCTCCCGTCGCTGGAAGCCCTGACCGACTATCACCCCAAGATCCCGCTGCGCGTCTATACCGCAGACGGCGCGCTGATCGGCGAGTACGGCGAGGAGCGCCGCGCGGTGGTGCACATCCAGGATGTGCCGCCGGTCCTCAAGCACGCCATCCTCGCCGCCGAGGACGACCGCTTCTACCAGCACTCGGGCGTCGACTTCCTCGGCATTCTGCGCGCCGCGGGCGCCAACCTGGCCACCGGCGGCAAGCGCCAGGGCGCCTCGACGATCACCATGCAGGTGGCGCGCAACTTCTTCCTGACCCGCGAGAAGACGATCTCCCGCAAGCTGTACGAAATCCTCCTGGCCTTCAAGATCGAGCAGAACCTCAGCAAGGACCAGATCCTCGAGGTCTACATCAACCAGATCTTCCTCGGGCGCCGCGCCTATGGCTTCGCGGTGGCTTCCCAGACCTACTTCGGCAAACCGCTGCGTGACCTGTCGATTGCCGAAGCGGCGATGCTCGCCGGCCTGCCCAAGGCGCCGTCGGCCTACAACCCGATCGTCAACCCGAAGCGCGCCGCGCTGCGCCAGCAGTACGTGCTGCGCCGGATGACCGAACTCGGCTTCATCACCCCGACCGAACAGCAGCAGGCCATCGACACCCCGCTCAAGGTGGCCACCGGCAACAACACCGCCGGCAACCTGGATTTCGGCGGCAGCGCCGACTACGTGGCCGAGATGGCCCGCCAGATCGCCTTCGAGCAATACCGCGAGGAGGCCTACACCCGCGGCATCAAGGTCATCACGACGATCAACAAGGCCGAGCAGGATGCCGCCTACCACGCCCTGCGGCGCGGCATCATGGATTACGACCGCCGCCACGGCTACCGGGGCGCCGAGGCTTACGTCGATCCGGCCCGCATGAACGCCGAGCAGACCGAGACGCTGGACGAACTCCTCGCCGAAACCCCCGACTACGACGACATGCTGGCCGCCATCGTCACCAAGGTGGGCGGTGGCGCCGTCACGGCCTACCGGTATGGCGAATCCATCAAGATCAGCGGCGAAGGCGTGCGCTTTGCATCCGCCATGCTCGGCGACAAGGCGCCGCCCAACAAGCGTATCCGCCCCGGCGCCGTGATCCGCATCACGCGAATCGACAACCACTGGGAGATCACCCAGCTACCCGAAGTCGAAGGCGCACTCGCCGCGGCCGACCCGCGAACCGGCGCGATCCGCGCACTTGCGGGCGGATTCGACTTCAATCGCAACAAGTTCAACCACGTCACCCAGGCGTGGCGGCAGCCCGGCTCCAGCTTCAAGCCCTTCATCTACTCGGCGGCCTTCGAGAAGGGCTACGGCCCAAACAGCGTGGTGGATGATTCGCCGCTGTCCTTCCCGGCCGGCGAGACGGGCAGCCAGGCGTGGGAACCGAAGAACTACGACGGCCGCTACGATGGCCCGATCACCGTCCGCACCGCACTGGCCCGCTCCAAGAACATGGTGTCGATCCGCCTGCTCAAGTCGGTCGGCACCCGCTACGCCCAGGACTACGTCACCAAGTTCGGCTTCGACGCCGAACGCCATCCGCCCTACCTCACGATGGCCCTGGGCGCCGGCTCGGTCACCCCGTGGCAGATGCTCCGCGGCTACTCGGTGTTTGCCAACGGCGGCTACCGCATCGAACCCTATCTGGTGAAGGAGATCCGCGACGAGGCCGGCAACGTGCTGGCGCGGGTCGATCCGCCGGTAGCCGGCGAGACCGCCGAGCGCGCCATCGACGAGCGCAATGCCTACCTGATGGATTCGATCATGAAGGACGTGGTCCGCCGCGGCACCGCCACCAAGGCGCTGGCGCTCAAGCGGGGCGATCTGGCCGGCAAGACCGGCACCACCAACGAATACGTGGACGCCTGGTTCTGCGGCTACCAGCCCACCGTGGTGGCCGTGGCGTGGATCGGCTTCGACCAGCCCAGAAAGCTCGGCAGCGGCGAGACCGGCGGCGCCGCCGCCCTGCCCATGTGGATCAACTACATGAGGAAGGCCCTCGACGGCGTACCGGAAACCTACCCGACCGCCCCCGCCGGCCTGATCCGCGTGCAGCCGACCGGCAGCACCACGGAAGAGATGATCTACAAGGAAAACCTGCCTGCCGCGCCGCCCGACGTGCCCCACGAACCGGCCAACTCGCCCCCCGCCGACGAAGCCCCCGCGCCGGCAGCAGCGCCTCAGCCGACCGCCGCCGCAGCGGCGGCCGAGTAGCCCCCGCGAAGCCCGGTCAGCCCGCCAGGCTGACTGGCTCGCCGGCCTGTTCCGTCATGCAGCGGGACAGCACCGCGTAGAAATCCGCCCCGTCCCGCGTCCCCAGCCAGCGCCCGCCTTCCGGCCGGAAGTGAAAGCCGCCAGACTTTGCCGCCAGCCAGATCTCCCGCGCCGCGGTGTGGCGATTGACGATGATCTTGGTGCCGTTTTCAAACTCCAGCTCGACGATCCCGCCGGGCTTCAGTTCGTAATCGAAATCCAGGTCGCACTTGTCGAGCAACCCTTCCAGGCGGGCCAGTTCGGCATCTGCCAGTGCATTGAAATCTGCTTCGTCCATCGCCGTCTCCGTTGATCTGTTAACATTCCTGCTTTTGCGCGGAATCCATGCGAACCATCGCCATTGCCGCCGCGGCCTGCGGCCTGATCGTGCTGGGCGGATGCGGCATCAAGGGGCCGCTGTACCTCCCGCAGCCCCCCAAGCCGGCCGCCAAACCTGCACCCAAGCCCGCTCCCGCCCCGGCCACCACGCCGGCGCCGGGCGCCGATCATAACAAACCCGCCTCCCAGGACTTAGCCCAATGACGCTCGCCCTGCCCGTGCCGACGCTTGCCGTCGGCCCCACCGGCCTCACCCTCGAAGGGGTCGCCCTCGCAGACATCGCCGCCCGGTTCGGCACCCCCACCTACGTCTATTCCCGCGCCGCGCTGACCCAGGCCTTCGACGCCTACCAGCGCGCCCTCGGCCTGCGCAAGTCGCTGGTGTGCTACTCCGTCAAGGCCAACTCCAGCCTTGGCGTGCTGTCGGTATTCGCCAAGCTGGGCTCCGGCTTCGACGTCGTCTCCGGCGGCGAACTGGCCCGCGTGCTGGCCGCCGGCGGCGATGCCGGCAAGGTGATCTTCTCCGGCGTCGGCAAGACCGCCGCCGAGATGCGCTTCGCCCTGGACGCCGGCATCGGCTGCTTCAACGTGGAATCCGCCGCCGAACTCGACCGCCTCGCCGAGGTGGCCGCCAGCATGGGCAAGCGCGCGCCCATCTCCTTCCGCGTCAATCCGGACGTGAACCCCAACACCCACCCTTACATCTCGACCGGCCTGCGCAGCAACAAGTTCGGCGTGGCCTTCGACGAGGCCCTCGACCTGTACCGCAAGGCCGCCACGCTGCCGAGCGTCGAGATCTCCGGCATCGACTGCCACATCGGCTCCCAGCTCCTCGACCCGGCCCCCATGACCGAAGCCGCCGAGAAGATCCTCGGCCTGGTGGATCAGCTCGGCCGCGAAGGCATCAAGCTCGACCACATCGACCTGGGCGGCGGCCTCGGCATCCGCTACCGGGACGAGGAACCGCCCACCCCCACCACCTACCTCAAGCCGCTGCTGGACTGCTTCGCCGGTCGCGACGAGGCCCTGTGCTTCGAGCCCGGCCGCTCCCTGGTGGGCAACGCCGGCCTGCTGCTCACCCGCATCGAATACCTCAAGCCCGGCGTCGAGAAGAACTTTGCCATCATCGACGCGGCGATGAACGATCTAGTCCGCCCGGCGCTCTACGACGCCTACCACGAGATCGTCGCCGTCGCCCCGCGCAACCTGCCCGCCACCCGCTACGAAGTGGTCGGCCCGATCTGCGAGAGCGGCGACTTCCTCGGCCACGACCGCGACCTGTCGGTGGACACCGGCGACCTGCTGGCGATCCTCTCGGCCGGCGCCTACGGCATGACCATGAGCTCCAACTACAACACCCGCCCCCGCGCCGCCGAGGTGCTGGTGGATGGCAACGAGGTTCATGTCATCCGCGAGCGGGAAACCCTCGAGCACCTCCTGAAGGGCGAACGCCCGTTGCCCTGATCCCGCCCACGCCCGCCAGTCCGACGTTACCGACCATGCGTTCAGTTTCCTGCATCGCCCTGTTCCTTGCCCTCGGACTCGCCGGCTGTGGCGACAAGCCGGCGCCTGCGGCCAGCAAGCCGTCCGGCCCGGCGGCCACCCCGGTCACCGCCTCCAAGGCCGCCAGCGTCGCGCTGGACGTGACCGAGAACACCCTGGGCACGCTTGAGGCGCTGGTCGACCCGAAGATCGGCGCCGAAGTGGCCGGGCGCGTCACCAACGTGATCGCCCACGGCGGCGACCACGTGAAGAAGGGGCAGCGGCTCGCCGAGCTCGACCCCACCGACTTCCAGATCCAGGGCCAGACCGACGCCGCCGAGATCGTTCGCCTAGAATCCCTCGTCGCCCAGGCCGAGCGCTTTGCCGAGCGCCAGCAGAACCTCGTCGCCAAGGGCTTCATCTCGCGCAACGGCGCCGACGATGCCCTCGCCCAGCGCGACGCCCTGCGCGCCCAGCTGGCCACCGCCCGCGCCAGAAGCGGCAGCAGCCGCAGCAACCTGGCCCGCACCAAGGTGGTCGCGCCGGTGGATGGCATCATCGAAACCCAGATCGTCTCGCCGGGCGATTACGTAAAGGTGGGCGACCCGCTGTTCAAGCTGGTCTCCAACCGGGTGCTGCGCGCCCACCTGCCATTCCCCGAATCCGCCGCCGGGCGCATCCGCCCCGGCCAGACGGTGCGCCTCGGCCTGCCCCACCAGCCGGGCAAGGTCGTCACCGGCGTGGTGGAGGACGTGAAGCCCACCATCAACGATCTCTCCCGCGCCATCGACGTGCAGGTGCGCCTCGACAACGACGGCTCGATGCTCTCGGGCGGCACCGTCAACGCCGCCATCGTCACCGGCCAGAAGCCCGCCGCGGTGGTGGTGCCGGAGCAGAGCGTGGTGCTGCGCCCGGCCGGCAAGGTGGTCTATGTGATCGCCGACGGCAAGGCCAGCCAGCGGGTGGTCGAGACCGGCGTCAAGCAGGACGGCCGGATCGAGATCGTCAAGGGCCTGGCCAGCGGTGAAACCATCGTCGAGGACGGCGCCGGCTTCCTCACCGACGGCGCCCCGGTCAGCATCAAGACACCTGCCGCCACCAAGCCCGCAGCCCCCGCCGCCAAGCCATGACCCTGCCCGAGCTGTCCATCAAGCGCCACGTGCTGGCGTGGATGATGAGCGCCGTGCTGGTGCTCGTCGGCATCATCGGCTACCAGCGGGTCGGGATGGACCGCTACCCCTACATCGAATTCCCGGTCATCTCGATCACCACCACGCTGAAGGGCGCCAACCCGGACATCGTCGATTCGAGCATCACCAACGTCATCGAATCCGCCGTGAACAGCGTGCCGGGCATCGAGCACGTGCAGTCCACCTCGTCGCCGGGCGTGTCCACCGTCAACATCACCTTCTCGCTGGAGAAGAAGGTGGACGTGGCCTTCAACGAGGTCCAGTCCAAGGTCAATCAGGTGCTCCGCCGGCTGCCCAAGGATGTGGACCCGCCGGTGGTGGCCAAGGTGGAGACCAACGCCCAGCCGGTGATGTGGCTGGCGCTGCAGGGCGACCGCACCCAGCAGCAGCTCAACCAGTACGCCATCAACACCCTCAAAAAGCGCCTCGAGACCATCGACGGCGTGGGCGAAGTGCGTATCGGCGGGCGGCGCGACCGCACCATCCGGGTCAATCTGCTGCCCGACCGGATGGCCGCCCACAAGATCACCGCCCAGGACATCACCGACGCCTTCGCCAAGGAGCACGTCCAGCTGGCCGGCGGTTTCGTGGTGGGCAAGACCACCGAGAGCCTGGTCAAGCTCGATCTGGAATTCCACCAGGTGGCGCAGCTCAGGGAGCTCGTCCTGGCCTGGCGCGAGAAGGCGCCGGTGCGCCTGGGCGACGTCGCCGAGATCGAGGACGGCCTCACCGACAACCGCCAGCTCGCCCGCTTCAACGGCAAGACCACCGTCGGCCTTGGCATGGTGAAGATCGCCAACGCCAACACCGTGGCGATCACCGAACGCATCCAGGAACGCCTCGACCGCGATCTGCGCCCGATGCTGCCGCCGGGCATGACGCTCTCCGTCGTCTCCAACGACGCGGTGTTCATCCTCGAGATCGTCGATTCCCTCAAGGAACACCTGATCGAAGGCACCCTGCTGGCCGCGCTGGTGGTGTGGGTCTTCCTGCGCTCGGTGCGCTCCACCCTCATCATCTCGCTGGCGATCCCGGTGTCGCTGCTGGGCGCCATCGCGGTGATCTACTTCGCAGGCTTCACCCTCAACTCCCTCACGATGCTGGCGCTGCTGCTGCTGATCGGGGTGGTGGTGGACGACGCCATCGTGGTGCTGGAAAACATCTTCCGCCACCGGGAAGAGCTCGACCCCGACCCGGTCTCGGCGGCCGTCAATGGCAGCAACGAGGTGGTCTTCGCGGTGATGGCGGCCACCCTGTCGCTGGTGTGCATCTTCGCGCCGGTGGCCTTCATCTCGGGGATCATCGGGCAGTTCTTCCGCAGCTTTGCGCTGGTGGTCACCTTTGGCGTGCTGGTGTCGCTGTTCGTCTCGCTCACCCTCACGCCCATGCTGTGCGCGCGCTATCTCAAGGTGGAGAAGCAGCACGGCCCGATCTACCGCTTCTTCGACCGCGTTTTCGAGGGCCTGGACGCGCTCTACGTGCATCTGCTGGAGGCCGCCCTCACCCATCGCCTGTGGGTGCTGCTGGCGACCCTGGCGGTGGTCGGGTCGAGTGCCTTCTTCTTCGCCAACGTGGGCAAGGCCTTCGCGCCTGAGCAGGACGAGGGGCGCTTCCTGGTGTCGCTGCGCACGCCGCTGGGTTCGAGCATCGACTACACCGACAGCAAGCTGAAGGAAGTGGAGGCCATTCTCGACCGTCACCCCGAGGTGCGCTCCGAGTTCGCGCTGATCGGCCTCGGCACCGCCGGGCAGGTTAACCAGGGCACGGTGGTGGTGCGCATGGCCCCGCGGGAGGAGCGCACCGTCAGGCAGCAGGACATCATTCCGCTGCTGCGCAAGGAGTTCGCCCAGATCGCCGGTGCGCGGGTGTTCGCCGCGCCATACCCGATGGTCCAGGGCCAGCGGGGCGAGCCGCTGCAGTTCGTGCTCACCGGCGAGAACCTGCAGGAGCTCGGCCGCCACGCCGTGGCCCTGCAGAAGAAGCTCACCGCGATGCCCGGCATCGGCCGCATGGACACCGACCTGCAGCTCGACCTGCCCCAGCTGATCTTCGCGCCGGATCGACTGCGCATCGCCGACGCCGGCCTCACCACCCAGGACGTGGCGCTGGCCATCAACATGCTCACCGGCGGCGTGGACATCGCCAAATACAACGACGAACCCGGCGACGGCCAGCGCTACGACATCCGCGTGAAGGCCAAGGAAGGCACCTTCACCCAGCCGGCCGATCTTTCGAAGATCTTCCTGCGCAACAAGGGCGGCGAGCTGGTGCGCCTGGATAGCGTGGCGGGCTTCCGCGAGGCACTGGGCCCCGCCATCGTCGGCCGCTTCGATCTCCAGTACGCCGCCACCTTCTTCGCCACCCCCACCCTGCCCCTGGGCGAGGCGGTGGAGGTGGTCAAGGCCACCGCCGCCGAGCTGCTGCCCACCGGCTACCAGGTCAAGCTGATCGGCCAGGCCGAGGAGTTCGGCAAGACCCAGAAATACATGAGCTTCACCTTCGCCCTGGCCATGACCCTGCTCTACATGGTGCTTGCCAGCCAGTTCAACAGCTTCCTGCAGCCGGCCATCGTGATGCTGGCCCAGCCGCTGGCCATCGTCGGCGGCGTGGCGGCCCTGTGGCTCACCGGGCAGACCCTCAACATCTACTCGATGATCGGGCTGGTGCTGTTGATCGGCCTCGTGGCCAAGAACTCCATCCTGCTGGTGGATCTCACCAACCAGCGCCGCGCCGACGGCCTCAAGGTGGACGCCGCCCTGCGCAACGCCTGCCCGATCCGGATGCGCCCGGTGCTGATGACGTCCATGACGGTGATCCTCGCCCTCGCCCCGGCCGCCGCCGGCTTTGGCGCCGGCAACGAGACCAACCAGCCGCTGGCCATCGCGGTGATCGGCGGCATGATCAGCTCCACCCTGCTCACCCTGGTGGTGGTGCCGGCGGTGTATTCGCTGGTCGAAGGCTGGCGCGAAAGGCGCGCCGCCACCCGCGAGGCCCAGACGCCGGCCTGAGCGGCGTACCGGAGTATCTCCGGGATAGTCGCGAGTATCTCGGAGATACTCGCGAGCACCTCGCGGATAGATCGTCCTATCTCGGAGTCCCGGCCGACAAACGCCAGGACAGGATGGTCCGGTCTCCGAGTCTCTCCCGTGCTGCAAAAAGCAGCACCCGACAAGCTCGCCGAATGGACAGGTCTATCTCAAAGCCCCAGGCGAGCATCTCCCGGACAGGATGGTTCAGTCTCAGAGTCCCGCCCGAGCTGCAAAAAGCAGCACTCGAAAAGCTCACCGAATGGACGGGTCGGTCTCAAAGCCCCACGGGAGGATCTTCGGGATAGTCGCGGCCCTTCCTGCAGGTCGGGCTTCAGCCCGACAGACTCAGCCGGGCAGTAACAAAGTCGCCCCGAGCACCACGGCGACACCCGCGACGGGCCCGCGGATACTCGCGAGCAGCGATGCGGGGCCGACGAGGGAGGATCAGCCCAGGGGCGTGACCGCGCTGCGGCCGGCGGGGCTGTCCAGCCAGCGCTGGAGGATGCGGTAGGTGTCGAGGTCGAAGCGGCGCGGTGGCAGGGCTTCGAGCAGCGAGCCCAGTTCGGCCTCGTCCTCGACGCTGCCCAGCAGGCACCAGCGATCCACCACATGCACCGCGCTGCGGCCGGTGTCCGGGTGGTGTTCGCGCACAGCCACCGGGCCGTCCCACGGCCAGCGGCGGATGCGCAGGCTCTCAAGCACCTTGAGCAGGCGCTCGTCGTGCTCGGCGTGACCTTCCTTGCCGCAGCACACGCCGGCGCAGCGCTTCATCTGGTGAGCCATGCAGGCGCCGTCGCCCCACGGCTCGGTGCCGATGCGCCGCGGGCACAGCTTGTAGAGCAGGGCCAGCTCGCGCAGCGCGTTGTCGGCTTCCTTCTTGGTGCGGAAGGCGCCATACACAGCGTCCCAGCCCGCCGGGTCGGCCCCGTTGAGGGCTTCGCGCACCAGCACCGGGCCGCGCTTCGTCGTCGGGTCATAGTGCAGGCCGAACACGGCCTCGGTCTCGCGCAGCTTGCGGTTCTCGGTGGGCTTGCGTTCCTTGACGAGGCGCGCCTCCAGCAGCAGCGCGCCCAGCTCACCGGCGGTGGGCAGCCATTCGACGCGCCGCACCTGCTGGGCCAGCTTGGCCTCCTTGGTGCTGGAATGGTCGGACGAGAAGTGGCTCATCACCCGGGAGCGCAGGCTGACGCTCTTGCCGATGTAGATGGGCAGCTCGTTCTCGCCGTAGAAGAGATACACGCCGGGGCCTTCGGGCACGCCTTCGAGCACGCCCTCGGGCAGCCCCACCGGCCGGCTCGGGGCCTTCATGGCCTTGGCGATGGCAATGCCGAGGATCTCCGGCGGGAACTCGTCGGCGACGATGCCGGCAAACTGGAACAGCGCCTCGGTGTCGCCCATCGCCCGGTGGCGGGCCGAACACGTGAGGTTGTGGCGGGCGATCAGCGCGTCCAGCCCGTGGCGGTGGTGCTGGGGATAGAGCGCCCGGGACAGCTTGACGGTGCACAGCACCGGCGCGTCGAAGCGCTCGCCGATGCGCGAGAACTCGTTCTTGATGAAGCCGTAGTCGAAGCGCGCGTTGTGGGCCACGAACACGCAGTCGGCGAGCAGCGCCCGCACCCCGTCGGCGAGATCGACGAAGGCCGGAGCCTCGGCGACCATCGCGTCGGTGATGCCGGTGAAGCCCTGGATGGTCGGCGGAATCGCCATGCCCGGATTGACGAGGCTGGACCAGCGCTCGACCAGCACGCCGTCCTCGATGCGCAGGATCGCGATCTCGGTGACCCGGTCGACCACCGGATTGGCGCCAGTGGTTTCAACGTCGATGAAGGCGATCTTGGGGGCGAACACGGCGGAGGCGTCGAGAAAACGAAAAGACGGCGTGCGGCCAACTGGCGGCACACCTGGGAAAGACGTCCCGCCCCGCGGTGCAACGCCGTCGGGCGCGCGCAGCGGGGCGGGAGGCTGAACGTGCAGCCGCGGCTGAAGCCCCGGCGGGGGCGTCAGCCGGCGGGCTTATTCAGTGGCGTAGGGGTAGGGCTTGTGGGCGACCTTGCCGGCGGCGTATTCGCCCTGGGTCTGCAGATCCTGCGGCTTGTCCCACCACAGGGCGCGGCCCTTCTGCTGCTCTTCGCGCTCTTCCGGATGGGCCTTCATCCATTCGCGCATGAACTTGGTGTGCTCGGATTCGTAGATTGCCATTGAGTGTTCTCCCGTTTTAGCGGCGTGATTCTATCAGCGTCGGGGCGCGCTGGCCCCGGCGGTTCATTTCTGGTCGCCCCGCATCCGCCCGATGCGCACCACTTCGGGAATGGTGCGCAGGCCGCGGATGACCTTGGCCAGATGCAGGCGGTGGGTGACCTGGACGGTGATGTAGAGCGAGGAATAGGTGCCCTGCTCGCCATCGGTGGAAACGTTCTGGATGTTGCAGTCCTGCTCGGCGATGGCGTTGGCCACCTTGGCGAGCACGCCCCGGGCGTTCTTGGTGAGCAGCTTGAGGGTGACGTCGAACAGACGGTCGGTGGAGGGTTCCCACTCCACGTCGATCCAGCGGTCGCGCTCGCTGCGCAGCTTGCGGGCCTGGGGGCAGTCGTGCATGTGCACTTCCAGCCCCTGGCCCTTGCGGATGATGCCGACGATCGGATCACCCGGAATCGGCCGGCAGCAGCGGGCGAGCTGCACCGCGACGCCTTCGGTGCCGCGGATCAGGATCGCCCCGGCGGGCCGCGGCTTGACCACGTCGGCGCGGCCGGATTCGACATCCTGGATCTCGGCCAGCCGCCGCGCGACGATGGCCGGCAGGCGTCGGCCGAGGCCGATGTCGGTCATCAGCTCGCGGCGGGTGGCGAGGGTGAATTCGCGCAGGAAACGATCCCACGCAAAGGTGCTGACCTGACCCAGGGTGAGGCCGTGGGGCCGCAGGGCCTGGTTGAGGAGTCGCTCGCCGAGGGTTGAGGCTTCTTCCTGCTGGGCGTTTTTAAGGAAATGCCGGATCTGCGCGCGGGCCTTGCCGGTGCGCACGTAACTCAGCCAGGCGGGGTTGGGGCTGGCGTGGGCGGCGGTGATGATCTCGATCTGGTCGCCGTTGTGGAGCTCGGTGCGCAGGGGCATCAGCTCGCTGTTGATGCGCCCGGCGACGCAGCGGTTGCCCACATCGGTGTGCACCGCGTAGGCAAAATCGACCACCGTGGCGCCCCGCGGCAGGGCGAAGATCTTGCCCTTAGGAGTGAAGGCGTAGACCTCGCCCGGGAAGAGATCGACCTTGACGTGCTCGAGGAACTCGCTGGAATCGCCCGAGGTGGATTGCAGCTCGAGCAGCGACTGCAGCCAGGAGTGCGTCTTGTGCTGGAGCTCGGTGAGGGTCTTCTCGTCTTCCTTGTAGAGCCAGTGGGACGCCACGCCGCTCTCGGCCACGTGGTTCATCTCCGGCGTGCGGATCTGCACCTCGACCGGCGTGCCGAAGGGGCCGATAAGCGTGGTGTGGAGCGACTGATAGCCGTTGCCCTTGGGGATGGCGATGTAGTCCTTGAACTTGCCGGGCACCGGCTTGTAGAGGCCGTGCAGCGCGCCAAGGGCCCGGTAGCAGGTTTGCACATCCGGCACGATGACGCGGAAGCCATAGATATCAAGCACCTGGGAGAAGCTGAGGCGCTTCTCGGCCATCTTGCGGTAGATGCTGTAGAGGTGCTTCTCGCGGCCACGCACTTCGGCCTCGATGTGCCACTGGGGCAGGCGCTCTTCGATGGCGGCGAGGATCTTGCCGACCACCTCGCGGCGGTTGCCCCGGGCGGAGAGGATGGCCCGCGACAGCACCCGGAAGCGCATCGGGTGGCGGTGCTTGAAGGCGAGCTCCTGGAGCTCGCGGTAGATGCTGTTGAGGCCCAGCCGGTTGGCGATGGGCGCGTGGATTTCCTGGGTCTCGCGGGCGATGCGGCGACGCTTGTCGGGCCGCATGTGGTCGAGGGTCCGCATGTTGTGCAGACGGTCGGCCAGCTTGATGAGGATCACCCGCAGATCGCTGGCCATCGCCATCAGCATCTTGCGGAAGTTTTCGGCCTGGGCTTCTTCGTGGGACTGGAACTCGATCTTGTCGAGCTTGGACACGCCATCGACGAGCTCGGCCGTGGTGCGCCCGAAGCGCTCGGCGATCTCGGCCTTGGTGATGTGGGTGTCCTCCATCACGTCGTGAAGGAGGGCGGCGCACAGGGCCTGGGCGTCCAGGTGCCAGCCGGCGAGGATCTCGGCGACAGCGACCGGATGGGAGATGTAGGGTTCGCCGCTCTGCCGCATCTGCCCCTGGTGGGCATCAGCGGAGAAGTGATACGCGGCCTCGATGCGGCCTACGTCTTCGGCGCGGAGATAGGTGGAGACGAGCGCCCGCAGCCGACCGAAGTCGAGGGGCACGACGCTGGAGGTTGGAGGCTGGAAAACGCCGCCACCGCTAACGGGAACCGGGGCGGCGGATTCCATGACATTGCTCTCTGGCGGGAGGCCGTTCAGGCCTGACCGCGGTTGAGGACTTCGGTGCCGACCTTGCCGGCGGCGATTTCGCGCAGGGCGATCACCGTGGGCTTGTCCTTGTCGTGGCGGTCGAGGTCCACCTGCGGGGTGGCGCCGGCCGTCAGCTGACGGGCACGGTAGGTCGCAGCCAGGGTGAGCTGGAAGCGGTTGGGGATTCTCTTCAGACAGTCGTCAACGGTTACACGGGCCATATTTGCCTCAATCCTGTTCCAGATAACGGAAAAACTCCGGCTTGCGCGCCTCCTGGTTGGCGTAGCGCAGCCGCGATGCTCTTACCACGCCCACGAGATCGTCGATGGCTGTGGGCAGGTCTTCATTGATTATAACGTAGTCGAACTCTGCCACATGGCGCATCTCGCCACGGGCGGCGAGCACCCGGCGGGCGATCACGTCCTCGCTGTCGGTACCGCGGCCGCGCAGGCGGCGCTCGAGCTCTTCGACCGACGGCGGCAGGATGAACACCCCGACCGCCTTCGGAAAGACCTTGCGCACCTGCTGGGCGCCCTGCCAGTCGATCTCGAGGAGGATGTCCTTGCCGGCGCTGATCTGCGCTTCAAGCCAGCCCTTCGAGGTTCCGTAGTAGTTGTTATGGACCTCCGCCCATTCGAGAAATTCCCCCTTGTCGCGCAGCTGGCGGAAGGTGGAGACGTCCACGAAATGGTAGTGGCGGCCGTCCTCCTCGCCAGCCCGCGGCGCGCGGGTGGTGTAGGAGATCGACAGCTTGACCAGCGGATCACGCTCCAGCAGCCCGCTGACCAGGGTGGTCTTGCCGGCGCCGGAGGGAGCGGTGACGATGAACAGGGTGCCGGGCATGGCCGCTCCTTACTCGATGTTCTGCACTTGCTCGCGCATCTGCTCGATGGCCAGCTTGAGCTCGACGGCGATGGCAGTCATGTCGGCGGCCATGGCCTTGGAGCCGAGGGTGTTGGCCTCGCGGTTGAGTTCCTGCATCAGGAAATCCAGCCGCTTGCCGGCAGCACCGCCAGCCTTGAGGATGCGCTCGACCTCGTCCAGGTGGGTGGACAGGCGGGAGAGTTCCTCTGCCACGTCGACCCGCTGGGCAAACAGGCCCACTTCGGTGCGGATACGGTCGTCGTCGAGGGTGGCGGCGGCATCGCGCAGGCGGGTGGCGAGCTTTTCCTGGTATTCGGCCACCAGCGCCGGCACGCGCGGCGCCACCTTGGCGACAAGTTCGCGCATGTGGGCGATGCGGCCACGGATCATCTCGGCGAGTTTGTCGCCCTCGCGACGGCGGGTGGCGATGAGCTCATCCAGCGCGGCGCTCACCAGCGGGCCGATTTCAGGCTGCAGGGCCTCGAAGGTGACGCCGTCATCGGCCAGCATGCCCGGCCAGCGGAGGATCTCGGCTACCGAGAAGGGCGCGGCCTGGGGCAGCTCGGCAAGAATGGCGGCCTGGGCCGTTTTGAGCTGTCCGAAGAGCACATCGTTGATCGCGAGATCACGAGGTGCGCTATCCTTCGCCTGCAGGTTGAACCTGCACTCGACCTTGCCCCGGCGCAGTCGGGAGGTGATCGCCTCGCGGATCAGCGGCTCGGACTGACGCACGTCGTCATTGATGCGAAACGCAAGATCGAGGTAGCGGGAGTTAACGCTTCGCAATTCGAGGTGCAGGGCAACACGGCCCAGGTCGCGAACCTGGACGGCAAAGCCCGTCATGCTGTGGATCATCCTGTTTTTCCCGAGAAAGTGCGGCAGTCGAAGTAAACTAGCAGACCCGAACGCCACCAAAAGACGAAGTGTAGCGCCCCGCCCGATGGCCACTCAACAGAACTGCGCCCTCCCGCCAGGTTTCCTCCTCGACCACTACCGGGTCGAGCGGCAACTGTCGCTGGGCGGATTCTCGATCGTCTACCTGGCGTACGACCAGGATGGCTCGCCCGTGGCCATCAAGGAATACCTGCCGAACTCCCTCGCCCTGCGTAGCGAAGGCGAGGTCACGCCCCATGTCACCGAAGCGCACGAGGGTGCCTTCCGCTACGGCATGAAGTGCTTCTTCGAGGAAGGCCGGGCGCTCGCCAAGCTGGTGCACCCCAACGTGGTGCGGGTGCTCAACTTCTTCCGCGCCAACGGCACCGTGTACATGGTGATGCAGTTCGAGCGCGGCCGCACCCTCCACGACTACGTCCAGAAGAACAAGGGCAACGTCCGCGAGCGCTTCATCCGGGGGGTGTTCACCCGCATGCTCAACGGCCTGCGCGAAGTCCACGCCCACAAGCTGCTGCACCTCGACATCAAGCCCTCCAACATCTACCTGCGCGCCGACGGCACGCCGGTGCTGCTGGATTTCGGCGCCGCCCGCCAGACGCTGATGTCCGACACCCCCATCCTCAAGCCGATGTACACCCCCGGCTTCGCCTCGCCCGAGCAGTTCGCCAGCCGCGAAGCCCTCGGCCCGTGGAGCGACATCTACAGCGTGGGCGCGTCGATGTACGCCTGCCTTGCCGGCACTTCGCCCCAGCGCTCCGACGAGCGCATCAAGCACGACACCGTCGTCCCGGCCACCAAGGCCTGGGCGGGGCAGTATTCCCCCCACTTCCTTGCGACCATCGACTGGTGCCTGCAACTCGACCCGCTCAAGCGCCCGCAGAGTTGCTTCGCCCTGCAGAAAGTCCTCGCCCAACGCCATCGGGAAGCGCCTCCGCAGCAGAAGACCTGGCTCGAAGGCCTCGGCTCCCGACTAAAAACAATGATAGGCCGTACATGAGATTCACGATTTTCCAGGAGAGCCGGATCGGCAAACGCCGCACCAACCAGGATCGTGTGGCGTATTCCTACACCCGCGACGCCCTGCTGATGGTGCTCGCCGACGGCATGGGCGGCCACCTCTACGGTGAGGTCGCGGCGCAGATCTCCGTGCAGTTCATCGCCCAGTCCTTCCAGCAGGAGGCGCGACCCAAGGTCACCGACCCGGTGCTGTTCCTGTCGCGGGTGCTCAGCAACGCCCACCACGCGATCCTCGACTACGCCTTCGACAAGCACCTGGCCGACATCCCGCGCACCACCATCGTCGCCTGTCTGATCCAGGAGGGCGTCGCCCACTGGGCCCACGCCGGCGATTCGCGCCTCTACATGATCCGCAAGGGCCGGCTCGTGGCCCAGACCCGCGACCATTCCCGCGTCCAGCTGATGCTCGACCAGGGCCTGCTCGACGCCGAGGCCGCCGCCGTCCACCCCGGCCGCAACCGCATCTTCAGCTGCCTGGGCGGCAACCACCCGCCCCAGATCGAGTTCTCCCGGGGCGCATCGCTGGCCAACGGCGACGTCATCGCCATCTGTTCCGACGGCGTGTGGGGCCCCCTCGAACCCGAAACCCTGGTCAAGTCCCTGGCCGACGGCCGGGTCATGGAAAGCGTGCCCAAGGTCATGAACGAGGCCGAACTCCTCGGCGGCCACCAGTGCGACAACATGACCCTGATCGCCATGACCTGGCACGACGACCACCAGGAAGACATCCCCGACACCGTCTCCACCCGCACCATGCCCGCCGACGCCTACACCACCCAGATGGAAGGCTTCGGCCGCGGCAAGCGCGAGCAGGAAGACCTCAGCGAAGACGAAATCGAACGCGCCATCCGCGAAATCAACGCAGCCATTCACAAATTCAAATGACCCAGACCCCCGATACCTTCGCCCGCCCCAGCGGCCGCGCCCCCGCCCAGCTTCGCCCGGTTCGCATCACCCGTGGCTTCACCCGCCACGCCGAAGGTTCGGTTCTGATCGAGTTCGGCGACACCCGGGTGCTGTGCACCGCCAGCGTCGAGGAGTCGGTGCCGCCCTTCCTGCGCGGCAAGGGCCAGGGCTGGCTGACCGCCGAATACGGCATGCTGCCCCGCTCAACCCACACCCGCAGCCCGCGCGAGGCCGCCAAGGGCAAGCAGAGCGGCCGCACCCAGGAGATCCAGCGCCTCATCGGCCGCAGCCTGCGCGCGGTGGTGGACATGCACGCCCTGGGCGAACGCCAGATCACCATCGACTGCGACGTGCTGCAGGCCGACGGCGGCACCCGCACCGCGTCGATCACCGGCGCCTGCATCGCCGTGCATGAAGCCCTCGACGGCCTGGTCAAGGCTGGCAAGCTGCCCGCCAACCCGATGCGCGACTTCGTCGCCGCCATCTCGGTGGGCATCTACAAGGGCAAGCCGGTGCTCGACCTGGACTACCCCGAGGACTCCGACTGCGAGACCGACATGAACGTGGTGATGACCGGCAGCGGCGGCTTCGTCGAAGTCCAGGGCACCGCCGAAGGCACGCCCTTCTCCCGCGCCGAACTCGACGCCCTGCTGGAACTTGCCGGCGACGGCATAGCCCAACTGGTCATCGAACAGAAAAAGGCCCTCGGGATCGCCTGAGCGCCGGGAAGGAAGCCCGCCATGAAACAGCTCGTCCTCGCCAGCGGCAACGCCGGCAAGCTCAAGGAACTCTCCGCCCTGCTTGCCCCGCTGGGCATCGAGGTGCTGCCGCAATCGGCCTTCAACGTGAGCGAAGCCGAGGAGCCCCATCCCAGCTTCGTCGAGAACGCCATCGCCAAAGCCCGCCACGCCGCCCGCGCCACCGGCCTGCCGGCCCTGGCGGATGACTCCGGGCTGTGCGTCGACGTCCTCGGCGGTGCACCCGGCGTGCTGTCGGCACGCTTTGCCGGCGAGCCCAAGTCCGACCAGCGCAACAACGATCTCCTGCTAGAACGCCTCGCCGGCCAGGCCGACCGCCGCGCCCGCTTCTACTGCGCGCTGGCCCTCGTCCGCCATGCCGACGACCCGCAGCCGCTCATCACCACCGGCGAGTGGCGCGGCGTGATCCTCGACGCGCCCCGCGGCCAGGCCGGCTTCGGCTACGACCCCCTGTTCCTGGTGCCCGATCTCGAGCAGACTGCCGCCGAGATCCCCGCCGAACTTAAAAACGTCCTGTCCCACCGCGGCTCGGCCTTCCGCCAGCTCCTCGACAAGCTCCGCGCCGAAGCCGCCTGACGCCCTGCATGTCCGAACCCCGCATCATCCCGATCGCCGCAGCCCCCGCGCGGCCAGCGCAGCCTGCCGCCGGCCCATGGGAATCGCGCCTCACCGCCTCGCCGCCACTTTCGCTGTACGTCCATTACCCGTGGTGCGTGCGCAAGTGCCCGTACTGCGATTTCAATTCCCACGCGGTGAAGGATGAAGGCATCCCCGAGGCGGCCTACATCGCAGCCCTGATCGCGGATCTGGAAGGCGCGCTGCCGCAGATCTGGGGCCGGCGCGTGCACAGCATCTTCATCGGCGGCGGCACGCCCAGCCTGATGAGCCCGGAAGGGCTGGACACGCTCCTCACCGCCATCCGCATGCGCGTGCAGCTCGACCCCCTGGCCGAGATCACCCTCGAGGCCAACCCGGGCACGGTGGATTCGGGACGCTTCAAGGCCTTCCGTGAGGCGGGCGTCAATCGGCTGTCGGTGGGCATCCAGAGCTTCGACGAGCGCCACCTGAAAGCCCTCGGGCGCATCCACGGCCGGGCAGATGCCATCGCCGCCGCAGAGGCCGCGCTCACTCACTTCGATGCGGTCAATCTCGACCTGATGTACGCCCTGCCGGGCCAGACCCTGGCCGAAGCCGAGGCCGACCTCGCCACCGCCCTCGCCCTGGGCCCGACGCATCTGTCGTGCTACCACCTGACGCTGGAGCCCAACACCGCCTTCGCCGCCAACCCGCCCGAAGTGCCCGACCCGGACGCCTCGGCCGACATGCAGGACCACATCGAAGGCCGCCTGGGCGACGCCGGCTACATCCACTACGAGACTTCGGCCTTCGCCAAACCCAACCGCGAGTGCCGGCACAACCTCAATTACTGGACGTTTGGCGACTACCTGGGCATCGGCGCCGGCGCCCACGGCAAGCTGTCGTCCCACGAAGGCATCGTCCGCGAGACGCGGCCCAAGCACCCGGCGGCCTATCTTGCCGCCCACCAGGACGGCAGCTTCGTGCAGGAGCGCCGCACCATCGGCGGCGCCGAGCTGCCTTTCGAGTTCATGATGAACGCCCTGCGCCTCAACCGAGGCTTCCCGAAGCGCCTGTTTGCCGAGCGCACCGGCCTGCCCTTCGAGGCCGCCGAAGCCGGGCTGATCAAGGCCCGGGCAGAAGGCCTGATCGAGGTGGACGGCGAGACGATCCGCCCGACCACCCGCGGCCGCCACTTCCTCAACGAACTGCTGATGCGCTTCCTGCCGGCCTGAGCCCCGGCCCCGCAGCCGGAGTCAGGCCCGCTCGCCCAGCAGGGTCTGGATTTCCTCGCTGACGGCCTCGGTGGCGGTGTTGTCCTCATCCCGCCGCTGCAGCAGGGCGTGCGCCCCCAGTAGTAGCCTATGAAACAAAGTTCGTTTTAATTGCAACACCGTTGCTGCGCGCAGCGAACCGTTGGCGAACTGGCGCTTCACCTCATTCTCGCCCGGACGGAAATCCAGCAGCCGGAATTGGCCGTCGGCAAATAGCTCGCGTAGCGCTGCAAGATGCAAGACCGTCCCAGCGCTCCACTGACGGAAATCATCCCGCTCGCCGGCCCCCAGATATTGAAGCGTGTCACCTGCCGCCCGCAGGCACACAAAGGCCACTGGCGCGCCCTTTGCAAACAGCACCAGGCCATGCAGGCTCCCATCGGTGGCCGCGTCGCGCAGCTCGCTGCCGGGCGCATAGCCGGGGTTCACGATCGCTGCGTGACGGACGAAGGCCTCGACCTCGGCCGGGGTGCGGAAAGCCTGAATCTCGAGCCGACCCCCATCAGTCCCGAAGGCCTCGGCAAAGCGGGCCTCGTCACGGGAGAAGGATTCGCGGGTCTTGGCCGAAAAGCGGCCTTCCAGGTAGGCCTCGTAGCTGCCGGGCCAGGCAAGGTAATGCCACGCGTCGCGCTTCACCACGTACATCACCCGGTCGTCGAGCACGCTGTGGGTGCGCCAGCCCTGATCGACCACGCCGCACAGCAGATGACCGTCCAGCCCGGCCGGCAGAGGCTGGGCGGCGAGCTCGCGGGCGTTGCCGGCCAGCACGTCGACCAGCGTCGTCTGGCGCACGGAGAGGTTCAGCGGCACCGCGAAACGGCGCTGGCCACGCAACACGAAAGGCAGTGACAAACGCCTGCCCGAGGTGAGATCCATAAAATGCCCTTGCAGTTTCCAGAATACCTAAAACGAGCATTCACGCGGGTTTCAGGCGACAACGTTTAACAGTTCGAATTATGCCCCGGTCCGGCCCGGCTTGTCTGACGTTTCGATGACGAAGTGTTATACACAGTCGCAGAGCGATATTCAGCCCGTATAACCGCCTTTTGTTCTCAGCTTGGGCAGCGCTGGCCCCGTGCTTCCGCTTCCTGCACAATGCGCGCCAGACCCTCGCGCCGCCGCCTGCCCCATGGCCCACACTGCCCTGCCCCCGCCCCTGCCGACCGTGTCCCCGCCAGTCCATACCGACGTCGCCAGCCTCGGTCAGGTGTTCACGCCGGAGCCGGTGGTGCGCGCGATGCTGCGCCTGCGCCAGAACACCGGCCGGGTGCTCGAGCCCTCCTGCGGCGACGGCGCCTTCCTGCGCGTGCTGCATCACGCGGTCGGGATCGAGTTCGATCCCCGCCACTGCCCGCCGGGCGCCCACAACATCGACTTCTTCGCCTACCCCGAAGACGAGAAGTTCGACACCGTGATCGGCAACCCGCCCTACGTGCGCTACCGGGACATCGCGCCCTCCACCCGCGCGCTGCTGCGTCGGGACGGCTTCGACGGGCGCAGCAACCTCTACCTGTTCTTCATCGAGAAGTGCGTGCGCCACCTGCGGCCGGGCGGCGAGCTGATCTTCATCACCCCGCGGGATTTCCTCAAATCCACCAGCGCCCGCGCGCTCAATCGCTGGCTGCACCAGCGCGGCACCATCACCCACGCCATCGAGCTGGGCGACGCCCGGGTGTTTGCCGACGCCCTGCCCAACTGCCTGATCTGGCGCTACGAACTGGGCGAGACCGGCCACCACACCGCCTGGGCGCGGATTAGCCAGGGCGACGACCTCGCCCACAGCCTCGAACACCCCCAGTGGCAGCGACGCAACTTCCTCGAAAGCGCCGGCCACCTGCTGTTTTCCCATGGCGAGTACGGCCTGAGCCTGGCCGACGTGGCGAGCGTGAAAGTGGGCGCGGTGTCGGGGCTGGATGCGGTCTTCGCCAGCGAGGCCCACGGCAACCGGGATTTCGTCACCTCCGCCACCGCCCGCACCGGCCAGACCCGCCGGATGATCTGGTGCGATCCCGACGGCCCCGCCCCCGCGGCGCTGCTTCCCCATCGGGACGCCCTGATCGCCCGGCGTATCCGCAGCTTCGGCGAGACCAACTGGTGGCACTGGGGCCGCAGCTATCCCCAGACCGACGCCCCGCGGATCTACGTGAACACCAAGACCCGCCGCCCCAATCCCTTCTTCGTGCACCCGTGCACGAACTTCGACGGCGCCGTGCTGGGCGTCTTCCCCCATCGCCAGGATGTGGATCTGGAGGCCTTCCGCGACGCCCTCAACGGCGTCGACTGGGCCGACCTGGGATTCGTCTGCGACGGGCGCTACCTGTTCTCCCAGCGCAGCCTCGAGAACGCTCCACTGCCCGGGCGCTTCCGCGCCTTCCTGCCGGCGCCGGGCTGAGGCCCTCCGGGGGTGCCGGACGGATGGTGTAACATCCGGCCAGAACAATCACGGGCCGCGCGGGTCCACGGTGCTGCTGCGCCGCAAACCACCCGACGCATCGCCCCTTCGAGAACAGTCCGCGAGGTCTTCATGGTCCCCCATCTCACCACCGCGCTCACCGGCCCCCTGCTTGAGCTGGAAAAGCGTTTCCTCGACAACGCCTGTGCGATCGAGCGCTGGATGCGCACCCAGTGGCAGGAACACCTGCCGCCCTTCTACGGATCCACCGACCTGCGCAACTCCGGCTTCAAGCTGGCGCCGGTGGATCTCAACCTCTTCCCCGGCGGCTTCAACAACCTCAACGACGCCTTCCTGCCCCTGTGCGTGCAGGCGGCGCAGGCCGCCATCGAGCGCATCTGCGTCGGCGCCCGGTCGATCCTGCTGGTGCCCGAGAACCACACCCGCAACCAGTTCTACCTCCAGAACGTGGCCAAGCTGGTGTCGATCCTGCGCCTCACCGGCCTTGAAGTGCGCCTGGGCAGCCTGCTGCCCGAGATCACCGAACCCACCGTGGTCGAGCTCGCCAACGGCGCCACCCTCACGCTGGAGCCGCTGATCCGCAACGGCCGCCGCCTCGGCCTGAAGGATTTCGACCCCTGCGCGGTGCTGCTCAACAACGACCTCTCCGCCGGCATCCCGGCGCTGATGAAGGATCTCCACGACCAGTGGGTGATCCCGCCGGTGCACGCCGGCTGGCACGCCCGCCGCAAGTCCAACCACGCCGCCGCCTATGATCGCGTCACCCGTGACTTCGGCGAAGCCATCGGCATCGACCCGTGGCGCATCAACCCGGCCTTCGACACCTGCTCGGGCCTGGATTTCCACGCCCGCACCGGCGAGCAGGAGCTCGCCGACAAGGTCTCGAAGATGCTTGGCGATATCCGCACCAAGTACAAGGAATACGGCGTCACCGACGAACCCTTCGTCGTCGTCAAGGCCGACGCCGGCACCTACGGCATGGGCGTGATGACGGTGAAGGACGCCGCCGAGCTGATCGGCCTCAACCGCAAGCAGCGCAACAAGATGAGCGTGGTGAAGGAAGGGCTGGAAGTCCACGACGTGATCATCCAGGAAGGCGTGCACACCTTCGAAACCCTCAACGGCGCGGTGGCCGAGCCTGTGGTCTACATGATGGATCACTACGTGGTGGGCGGCTTCTACCGCGTCCACACCCAGCGCGGCCGCGACGAGAACCTCAACGCCCCCGGCATGCACTTCGAGCCGCTGGCCTTCGAGGCCCCGTGCAGCCTGCCCGACTGCAACCAGAGCCCCGACGCGCCACCCAACCGCTTCTACGCCTACGGCGTGGTGGCCCGGCTGGCGCTCCTCGCCGCCTCGGTCGAGATCGAGGAAACCGAACCGCAACTCCTCGAAGAAGCCACCGCCTGACGGAACCGCCCGATGAAATTCGCCTTCATCCTCGACCCCCTCGACAAGCTCAAGGCCTACAAGGATTCCAGCATCGCCATGATGCGGGCCGCCTCCCGCCGCGGCCACGAGATCTTCGCCATCCAGCGCGAGGCGCTGATCTGGGAAGGCGGCGTGGTCTCGGCCCGCTGCCTGCCCATCGGCGTGTCGGATTTCGACCACGCCTGGTACGCCCCATGCGGCGCCGAAGCGGTGATGCCGCTCACGGATTTCGACGCCGTGCTGATGCGCCAGGACCCGCCCTTCGACTTCGAATACGTCACCGCCACCTGGCTGCTGGAACGCGCCCAGCAGGCCGGCGCGCGCATCTTCAACCACCCGCGCTCGATCCGTGACCACTCCGAGAAGCTCGCCATCACCGAGTTTCCGCAGTTCACTCCGGCCACCCGGGTCGCCCGCGCCGCCGTCGACATCAACGCCTTCATCGACACCCACGGCGACACCATCCTCAAGCCCCTCGACGGCATGGGCGGCAGCCAGATCTTCCGGGTGCGCGCCGACGACCCCAACCGCAACGTCATCATCGAGACGCTCACCCAGGACGAACGCCGCACCATCATGGCCCAGGCCTACCTGCCGGCCATCTCCGGCGGCGACAAGCGGGTACTGGTGATCGGCGGGCAGGTGATTCCCTATTCGCTGGCGCGCATCCCGATGGCCGGCGAGACCCGCGGCAACCTCGCCGCCGGCGGCCGTGGCGTGGCGATGCCGCTCACCGACGGCGAGCGCGCCATCGCCGAATACCTCGCGCCCATCCTGTGGGACCGCGGGCTGCTCATCGTCGGCCTCGACGTGATCGGCGACCGGCTCACGGAAATCAACGTCACCAGCCCCACCTGCATGGTCGAGATCACCGACCAGACCGGCTTCGACGTGCCCGGCGCGGTCATCGACGCGCTCGAAGCGGTGTGCGCCTGACTCACCTCCGCCGCGCCGCCGTCTGGCTGGCCGCCCTCGCCCTCACCGCGGGGCTGCTGGCCGGCTGCAGCCGGGAGCGCATCCACCAGCAGGAATCCTACGTCTTCGGCACCCGCGTCGAGGTGCTCACCTGGGACGCGTCGGAAGACAAATCCCGCGCCGCGGTGGCCGAGGTGCTGCGCGAGTTCGACCGCCTGCACCGGGCCTACCACGCCTGGGAGCCCTCCGAGCTCACCGCCCTCAACCAGGCCATCGCTGCCGGCCAGCAGGGCATCCCGGTCTCGCCCGAGCTCGCCGCGATGCTCACCGAGGCCAAGGCCATCGCCGCCACCGGCGACGAACTCTTCGACCCGGCCCTCGGCAAGCTCATCGCTCTGTGGGGCTTCCACACCGACACCTTCGTGCCCGTGCGGCCCGACCCTGCCAAGCTCGCCGAGCTGGTGCGCGCCCACCCGACAATGGCCGACCTCACCATCGCCGACGGCAAGGTGACCAGCCGCAACCCGGCCGTAGAGCTCGACCTGGGCGGCTACGGCAAGGGCTACGCGCTCGATCGCGCCGCCAGCATCCTCAAGGCCCACGGCATCGCCAACGCCCTCATCAACATCGGCGGCAACGTGCTGGCCCTGGGCAGCAAGGGTGACCAGCCCTGGCGCGTGGGCATCCAGCACCCGCGCGAGCCCCGCCCGCTGGCCACCCTGCCCCTGCGCGACGGCGAGGCGATCGGCACCTCCGGCGACTACCAGCGCTACTTCGAGCTCGACGGCGAACGCTACTGCCATCTGCTCGACCCACGCACCGGCCGCCCCGCCATGGGCACCCAGGCCGTCACCATCCTGATCACCCCGCGCCCCGCCGGCGGCCCCCAGGCGGGCACCCTGTCGGATGCCGCCAGCAAGCCGATCTACCTCGGCAGCGATCACTGGCGGGACTATGCGAAGCGGTTCGGCATCGAGCACGCCCTGCGGGTGGACGCCGACGGCAAGGTCGAAGTCACCCCCGCGCTGCACAGCCGGCTCCAGTACGGCGACGGCATCAAGCCGGCCATCGTCGTTAACTGATACAAATACCCCGCTTTTTTCGGCTTGCCGCCCGGCCCACATTGGATAGAATGGGCTGGATGATCGGGATCCTCTTGATAACCCACGGCAGCCTCGGCGAAGCGCTCATCCAGTGCGCCTGCCACGTGCTCAACCGCCGCCCGCCCCAGCTCATGCAGCTGGGCGTCGCCGGTCAGGACGATCCCCTGGACGCACTGCCGCTGGCCCGCCGCCTCCTCGAGATGGTCGATGACGGCAGCGGCGTGCTGGTCCTCACCGACATCCTCGGCGCCACACCTGCCAACATCGCGGCCAAGCTCCTCGAGCCCGGCCGCATTGCCGGCGTGGCGGGCGTCAATCTGCCGATGCTGCTGCGGGTCATCACCTACCGCGAACGCAGCATGGATGTCCTGCTCAAGAAGGCCATCGCCGGCGCCTGCGAAGGCGTCGTCCACATGAAGTAGTCACCGGAAACCAGAATAAGAAGAATCAGCGAGGAAGGAAGACAAGCGCAATGCCACGCCAGGAAGCCAACATCATCAACAAGCTCGGGCTCCACGCCCGGGCCTCCGCCAAGCTCACCCAGGTCGCCAGCGCCTACAGCTGCGACGTGTGGCTCGAACGCAACGGCAGGCGGGTCAACGCCAAGAGCATCATGGGCGTCATGATGCTCGCCGCCGCCAAGGGCAGCACCATCGTGATCGACACTGAAGGCGCTGACGCCGATCAGGCCATGACCGCCATCCAGGCCCTGATCGCCGACAAGTTCGGCGAAGGGGAGTAAGGCGGGGAATCGGGCATCGGGAAGTGGGAAATGGGTAGGCAACCACCCGACCCAGCCCAGTGCCCTCCGCTCCTCAGCCTGCTGCCCACACCCATAAAGGCCCCGCCATGAGCTTCACCGTCCACGGTCTTGCTGTCTCCCAGGGCATCGCCATTGGCCACGCCCACCTGGTTTCCCACGCGCTGCTCGAAGTCGCCCACTTCACCGTGGCGCCCAAGCACGTGGAAGCCGAGGTCACCCGGCTGCGCAGCGCGGTGGCCAAGGTCAAGACCGAACTCGCCGGGCTCAAGGCCGCGTCCGGCTCGGCGCCCTCCGAAGTGGATGCCTTCCTGGGCATGCACATCATGTTCCTCGAAGACCCGATGCTGGTCGATGCCGCCGAGGCACTGATCCTCACCCGCCGCGCCAACGCCGAATGGGCGCTGGTGCAGCAGATGGAGCTGC
>NZ_CALAYQ010000051.1:0-17520 GCF_937894855.1 uncultured Zoogloea sp. | reverse complement strand
GGGCATCAAAACGGGATTGGGAAGCCAATTCCGGGAATGAAGTCATGAGAAATCAAATAGCGAGGGTCCCGGTTGGCGCGGCTTCTCGGCGTTTTGCATCGACCTGCTAGCGCCCTGGGCGTGCTGCTGGCCCCGTCGGTGCCCCTCATCATGTACGCCATCATCGCCCGGGTGCCCATCAACACCATGTTCCTGGCGGGCGTGCTGCCGGCTCTGGTGATGGTGTTCTTCCTGCTCACCGTGGGCGGCTACCTGCGCCGGGACGGCATCGCCCAGGTGGAGCGCCCGAAGGCCGACTTCACCGCCGCCCGCAAGGCCGCCTGGGCGGCCCGCTGGGAGATCCTCGCCCCGGTGGTGGCCATCGGTTCGCTGGCCAGCGGCCTCGCCACCCCCACCGAAAGCGCGGCCCTCACCGCTGCCTACGCCCTCCTCACCCAGTCCATCGCCCACCGGGAGCTCGACGGGCCGCTGCTGCGTCGCTGCCTGGCCGACTGCGCCCAGGTGATCGGCGGCGTGATGCTGATCCTCGGCATGGCGCTCGGCCTCACCAACTATCTGGTGGATGCCGGCATCCCCGATGCGGCGGTGGAATGGGTGCAGGGCGCCCTGCCCAACCGCTTCGCCTTTCTGGTGGCGCTCAACGTCTTTTTGTTTGCGGCCGGCGCGCTGATGGAGATCTACGCCGCCATCGTGGTGCTGGTGCCCCTGCTCCTGCCGGTGGCGGTGAGCTACGGCATCGACCCGGTGCACTTCGGGGTGATCTTCCTGGCGGTGATGGAGATGGGCTTCCTGTGCCCGCCGGCGGGGATGAACATCTTTTTCGCGTCGGCCATGTTCGGCAAGCCGATCCGCGAAGTGGCCGCCTCGGTGCTGCCGGCCCTGGCGGCGATCTTCCTGGGTGCGCTGGCGATCTCGGCGCTGCCGTGGCTGGCGACGGGGCTACCGGGGTGGGTGATGGGCGGCTGAGGGTTCAGCCGGCCGGCGTTTCCCAGCGGGCGGCGGCCGAATCGTCGGCCTCCCGCGCATCCACCCAGCGCCCGCCTTCCGGGGTGTCTTCCTTCTTCCAGAAGGGCGCGCGGGTTTTCAGGTAGTCCATGATGAACTCGCAGGCCGCAAAGGCGTCGCCCCGATGGCTGCTGGCGACGCCCACGAAGACGATGCGCTCGCCCGGCTCGAGGCGGCCGAAGCGGTGGATCACCCGGGTGCCGAGCAGCTGCCAGCGGCTGCCAGCCTCGGCAACGATGGCTTCCAGCGACTTCTCGGTCATGCCCGGGTAGTGCTCGAGGGTCATGGCCGAGACGGCGCTGCCCTCCCCCGCCACCTTGTCGGCCCGCACGAGGCCGACGAAGCTCGCCACCGCGCCCACATCACTGCGGCCGGCGGACAAGGCGGCAATCTCTGCACCGACATCAAAATCGGCTTCCTGCACGCTGACGGAATTCATGGTGGGCCTCGGTGGTGGTGGTAGTGGATGGATGAATCAGCCGCCGGTGACGGGCGGGAAGAAGGCGATCTCGTCCCGGTCGGCCACGGCGGTGTCGGCGCCGGCCATCTCCTGGTTGATCGCCATCCGCACGTTGCGGCCCACATCCAGCGCCTCCCACGCGCCGCCGCGCTTGGCGAGGTGGGCACGCAGGTCGCCCAGGGTGGCGATGGTGGCCGGCAGGGTCAGCGTCTCGTGGGAGTAGCCGAGGGTTTCACGGAGGCTGGCGAAGTACAGAACCTTGATGCTCATGACGCGCTTACGAAAGAAGTTCGGAATAAGGAATGAAGCGGACCAGATCGCCCGCGGCGACCGGCTGGCCAGCCGGGTTATCCACGAGACCATCGGCCCACACGGTTGAGGTGAGGACGCCCGGGCCCTGGTTGGGGAAGAGGTCGACCTTGCCTTCGGCGCCAATGCGGGCGCGCAGGAACTCCCGGCGGCGGTCCGGCTTGGTCCAGTTGAAGCCAGCCGGCAGCGGAATCGACCGGGGCAGACAGTCGGCCACGCCCATCGAACGCAGCACGAAGGGCCGCACCAGCAGCAGGAAGGTGACGAAGCTCGACACCGGGTTGCCGGGCAGGCCGATGAAGGCCGCGCCCTCGCCGCCTGCCGGGTCGTTCACCTGACCGAAGGCCACCGGCTTGCCGGGCTTCATGGCGACGAGCCACAGATCGAGCCGGCCTTCGGCCTGCACGGCCGGGCGCACGTGGTCTTCCTCGCCCATGGACACGCCACCGCTGGTGACGATCAGGTCGTTGGCCGCGGCGGCGCTCCGCAGGGCTGCGCGGGTGGCGTCCAGGGTATCGGGCACGATGCCCAGGTCTTCCACCTCGCAGCCGAGGGCTTCGAGGAGGCCGCGCAGCACGTAGCGGTTGGAGTTGTAGATGGCGCCGGGCGGCAGCGGCTCGCCGGGCATCACCAGCTCGTCGCCGGTGGAGAACAGCGCCACCTTGAGGCGCCGGAACACCGGCAGCGTGGCGCAGCCCACCGACGCGGCGAGGCCCAGCATCTGGGGCGTGAGGCGCACGCCGGCGGAAAGCACCGTGGAACCCAGCGCGATGTCTTCGCCGGCGCGGCGGACCCACTCGCCCGCGCGGGGCACGTGGTCGATGGTCACGCTGTTGCCGTTGGCGGTGCACAGCTCCTGCATCACGACGGCGTCGGCGCCGTGAGGCACCGGGGCGCCGGTGAAGATGCGCGCGGCGGTGCCCCGCGCCAGGGTGTGGCCCACACTGCCGGCGGGGATGCGCTGGGCAACGGTGAGGCGCGCGCCGGGGGCGGTCACGTCGGCGGTGTTCACCGCGTAGCCATCCATCGACGAGTTGTCGAGGGGCGGCACGTTGAGGGACGACACCTGATCGACGGCCAGCACGCGGCCGAGGGCTTCGGCGGTGGGCACCTGTTCGATGGCGGAAACGGGCTTGGCGGCTGCCAGCAGCGCCGCCCGCACGTCGTCGAAGGGACGCATGGGATTGCTCATATCAGGCTCTGGTGTTGGAGGATGAAATCGGCCACGGCGGCCGGATCGTTGAGGTCGAGGCGCGGCAGCGGCGCTTCGAGGGGCACGTCGGTGGCGATCGCCACGATGGCCGGGTTGTCGGGATATTGCAGCGGCTTCCCCACCGCCGGGCGATGGACTTCGAGCTTGGGGATCTGCACGGCCTTGAAACCCTCGACCAGCACCAGATCGCAGGGCGACAGGCGCGCCAGTTGGGCGTCGAGATCAGGCTCGGGCTCGCCTCGCAGTTCGTGCATCAGCACCCAGCGCTCGTCGGAGATCAGCAGGATCTCGCTGGCCCCGGCCTCCCGGTGACGCCACGAATCCTTGCCCGGCTTGTCGATGTCGAAGCCGTGGTGGGCGTGCTTGATGACCGACACCTTGAGGCCGCGGCGGGTGATCTCGGGGATGACCTGCTCGATCAGCGTGGTCTTGCCCGAGCCGGACCAACCGGCAAATCCGAAAACCTTCATGCTGCTCCTTCGTGGCCGCAGGGCACCGCCAGCACCGGGGCGAAGCCGCCGCCGGGGGTGCGGAAATTGGTGGTCTGGCCGCGATAAAGCCGTGCGGTGACCAGTTGGACCTCGCCCCGATAGACGTAGTTGCGCAGGTCCATCTTGAGGGCCACCGCCTCGCCGCCCACCGACAGGCGCCGCTCAGACGGCGGCACGAGGGCCTGGGCGATGTAGTCGCCGGCGATGATCTCGTCGAACACCCGCCGGGTCAGCTTGTCGCCCCGATACGCGCCGCGGCTACCAAAGCCGCTGGCCGGCTTGAAGAACAGGCTGCGGCGTCGGGCCCAGAAATCCGCCGCCTGGGCGGCCGTGACGGCCTCGGTGCGCGGCACACCGGCGGTGATCACCGCGATGTCGGCCTCCGCCGCGCCAAGGCGGCGCAGGGCATCGGGGTTGGAGAGCAGCACCAGGTTGCGCTTGTCGGCATACAAGGCGTGGGCGCGGGGGTGCGGCGTGATGACCGCCGAGCCGACCAGCCAGGCTTCCCGCAGCGCGCGGCTGGCGGGGGCGTCGAAGGAGAAGTCGGTGAGGCGGTTATAGACCAGATCAACCCGCTGGCCATGCAGCAGCAGGCCGTCGGCGGTGTGCGCCAGCTCGGACGGATCGCAGATCCACGCGGCCACGCCGTGGCGCTCGAACAGCCGCTGGAAGAGCAGGAACTCGGGCAGCAGGTACTGGCCCTGGGGCGCCTCGTCGACGATGGCGACCGTGGTGAGCGGCGCATCGCCCCGCTCCGCCCGCCATTCGGCCTGGAACATCTCGAAGAACACCCGCTCCAGATCGCCCGAGGCGTGGCCCTGCATGGCGGCCATGGCTTCGGCCACCTCGTCGCAGCAGGCCCGCTGGGCGCGGCCGAGGATGGCGGCGAGCAGCCCGCCGCCGGCGTTGGTGTTGATCTCGATGAGCTGGGGGCCGGCATCCGAGAGGTGGAAGTCGTAGCCGAGGAACACGCCTGCCGCGCGGGTGGCGTGGCGGGCGCTTTCCGGCGCGTAGGCCAGCACCGCGTCCTGCCAGCCGGGCAAGGCCACCACGCGGTGGATGGCGGCAATCAGATCGGCCATCTGCCGCACATGCGCGGCCGACACGAAGGCCATGGACTCGGCGAAAAGGTGCGGGCGCGACTCGGCGATCATCGCCTGCAACGCACCGTCCCGCGGGTCGCGGGCGAGCGCGGCGACCAGCGCCTGACGGTCCAGCGACACGCACTGGCAGCCAGCGTTGAGGGCTTCGGCGGCGTCGACGCAGTCGTGCCCCGCCGCACTGGCCAGGCGGGCGATGAGTTCGGAAGGCGACGACGGCGCGGACGTGTTCGGATCGGTCAAGGACGGCATCGGAGCAAGGTGTCAGGCGCGGGATTGTAGCAGCGGGGGCCGACGCCGCGCCGAATGGACCGGCCAGCCCCGCAAGCAATAAAGACTCGTGCGCGAGTGGTAGCCACTTGCGCACGAATCGTGGAACGTTGCGTGCGAGCGGAGGACATTCGATCGCAAGCAGTTGCCGCTTGCGATCGAGTGATTTTTACTCGTGGGCAACTGAAATCCGTTTGCGCGCAAGCAAAAATCACTTGCGCACGAATGGCTGCGGCTTGCGCGCAAATCCGTTTTACTCGCGGCCAAGCAAATTTTCCTTGATCGCGAATCGGGTTTGCTTGCGCGCGAACGATTACGGCTCGCCGACGCCTCAGCCCTGCCGCGCGGCCGGCGGAGGCAGATCCTCGAGGAAGGCCACCACCTCGGATTCGACCTTGCTGCGGGTCATGGGCGGCAGGCTCTGCCACACCCGGCGGCCGTAGGGCTTGGTGAGCATGCGCGGGTCGCAGATGGCGAGCACGCCTTTGTCGCGCTCGGTGCGGATCAGCCGGCCGGCGCCCTGCTTGACGTTGATGACCGCCCGCGGGAGCTGATATTCCATGAAGGGGTTGCGGCCGGATTTGTTCATGTGCTCGATGCGCGCGGCGAGCACCGGGTCGTCGGGCGGGGCGAAGGGCAGCTTGTCGATGACGACGACGGACAGCGCGTCGCCCGGCACATCGACGCCTTCCCAGAAGCTCTGGCTGGCCACCAGGATGGCGTTGCCGAGCCGGCGGAAGCGCTCCAGCAATTCGGTGCGCGAGCCTTCGCCCTGGATCAGCAGGGGCAGATCGAGCTTGTCCCGCTCCAGCGCGTCGGCGATCAGCTCGTGGATGCGCCGCATGGCGCGCAGCGAGGTGCATAGCACGAAGGTGCGGCCCTGGGCGGCGCGGATCAGCGGAATCGCCACCTTGGCGACCGCATCCGGGTAGTCCGGGCTGTTGGGCTCGGGCATGTTCTGGGGCGCGTACAGCACCGCCTGGGCCGGGTAGTCGAAGGGCGAACCCCACACCGCGGTCTCGATGGGCGGCTCGACCCAGTTGAGGCCGAGCTCGCGGCAGTAATGGCCAAAATCGCGCCCCACCGCCAGGGTGGCGGACGTGAACACCCAGGCCCGCGGGTGGCCGTCCATCTGGCGCTTGAAGATCGAGGCGATGGACAGGGGCGTGGCGTTGAGGGCGAGGGTCTGGCTGAACACCTCGACCCAGCGCACCCAGTCGGTGCCCTCCGGCACCTGCCAACGGGCCAGGCGCTGCTGGATCTCCTGGGTACGGCGCAGGCAGTTGGCGAGGCCTTCGGAGCGCTCGGCCTGGGATTCGACCAGCGTGCAGAAATCGGTGAGCTCGGCATCGAGCGCGTCGACGGCTTCGTGGAATTCCTTTTTGTCGGCGAGCTGGGCGTAGCCGAAGCGGGCGTTCTCGGCCTGCACCGAGAGACGCAGATCCCGCGCAGCCTTTTCGAGCTTGCGGGTGGCTTCGATGAGGGCGAGGCAATCCCGGGCGGCGGCGACAGTCTCGGAGCGGGTGTCGCGGGCGAGCTCGAGCAGCTGGGCGGTGGACACGCTCTCGCCGAAGAACAGGCTGGCGGTTTCGGGCAGCTGGTGGGCTTCGTCGAAGATCACCGCGTTGCACGAGGGCAGCAGCTCGCCCATGCCTTCGTCGCGGAGCATCACGTCGGCAAAGAAGAGGTGGTGATTGACCACCACCACGTCGGCGTCCATCGCGGCGCGGCGGGCGGCGGCGACGAAGCATTCCTTGATGTTGGGGCATTCCTGCCCCAGGCAGTTGTCCCGGGACGAGGTGGCGAACATCCAGGCGGCGGCATCCTCGGGCACCTCGGGGCACTCGGCCTTGTCGCCGCTCTGGGTGATCTCCATGAAGCGGCCGATGGCGCGCAGGTGCCCGGCGTCTTCGGGGGTGGTGAAGCGGCCATCCACCAGATTGCGGGCCAGGTGGTAGTGGCACACGTAGTTGGCCCGGCCCTTGAGCAGCGCCACGCCCACCGGCACCTTGAGGGCAGCGCGGATGGTGGGCAGATCGCGGTTGAAGAGCTGGTCCTGGAGGGTTTTGGTGCCGGTGGAGATGATGACCTTGCCGCCGTTAAGGAGCGCGGGCACCAGATAGGCGTAGGTCTTGCCGGTGCCGGTGCCGGCCTCGGCCACCAGCACGCCGTTCTCCTTGAGGGTGTGGGCGATGTGGGCGGCCATCTCCAGCTGCTGGGGGCGCGGGGAGAAACCGGGGATCGCCGCGGCGAGGGGGCCGTCGGCGGCAAAGGCTTGTTCTACGTTCATCGGGGAAATCTATTCGAGGGCGTCCACGCGCAGCCACACCTGGCCATCGACGCGGCGGGCACCCTGGGCGTAGCCGCCGGTGCCGTAGCGGGTGGTCTGGCCGGTGACGGCGCTGCCACCGAGGGGAATCCAGCTGCCAAGGGCGCCGCTGACGGTGGTGGCGAGGCGCGACGATTCGACCGCGCCACCTTCGCCGATGCGTTCCATCGACGGGCTGATCTCGATCGTCACCTGGTTGCCGACCACCTGCGGCGCGGCAAGAAAGCCGGTGCCCACATCCATGTAGCGCACCGAATCCACCTGCACCCAGCCGCCGGGCGCGGCGCGCCATTCGCGGAACATCAGCGGCAGGGACTGGCCGACCTGGATCAGCGCCCTGCCCCCTTCGACCACCTGCACCTGCTGGCTCACGTCGTCGCGCTGCTCGCTGCTGCCGGCGCCACCGCGGATGATGACGCGGCTGTTGCCGGGCGCCAGCCGGCCGTCCACGCCCAGGCCGCCGCCGGACGCTTCGCGAACCTCACCCTGGCGCACCGACACCACCAGCCGGCGCAGCGGCGTATCCAGGGCGGTGATGGCCGCGCGGAGCTCGGCGAGGTTGCCCGGCGAGACCCGCAGCAGGATCTTGTCGTTCATGCTGCTGATCGCCCCGCCCTGCTCCACCGTCGGACGCAGGCTGGGGACGATCTGCTCGGCAGGGCGGTGCCGCAGAGGGATGATCGTGAGGCCGTAGTCAGCCGCTGCCGGCTGCGCCAGCACGGCGCACGCAACGAGGACGCAGACGGCGGATCGGCGCATCAGGCGTCAGTCGACCCGGTGGGCTTCGGCGAGGTAATCGCGGGAGCGCATCTCGATCAGGCGGCTTACGGTACGGTGGAACTCGCTGGCCTGACGGCCTTCCACGTAGAGGTCGTAGGCCTGGCATTCGGCGCTCACCAGCAGCTTGACCCGGTGGTCGTAGAGCACGTCCACCAGCCACGTGAAGCGGCGCGCCTCCGAGGCCATCGCCGCGCTCATCTTGGGCACGCGGGAGAGGATCAGCGTGTGGTGCTCGCGGGCGATCTCGAGGTAGTCGTTCTGGGAGCGGTTGCCACCGCACAGGGTTTCAAAGTCGAACCAGATCACGCCAGCAGCGCGGCGCACAACCTTGAGCTTGCGCTCCAGCACCTCGATCTCGCCGGGGGCGCCCTTGGTGCCGGCGATCTGCTCGAAATCCTTGGCGAGGTGCTTGTCCGCGGCGTCATCCGCCGGCACCAGGAAGGCGTCCATCTGCTCCAGCGTGCGCAGGCGGTAGTCGGTACCGTGATCCACCTCCACCACGTCGAAGCGACGCTTGATCATCTCGATGGTGGGCAGGAAGTTGATCCGCTGCAGGCCGTTGGGGTACAGGCCGTCCGGCGGGTAGTTCGAGGTCATCACGAAGATGGTGCCGCGGGCGAACAGCGCGTCGAGCAGCCGGCCGAGGATCATCGCGTCGGCGATGTCCGACACGTGGAACTCGTCGAAGCACAACAGGCGCGTCTGGCGGGCGATGCGGTCGGCCACCTTCTGCAGCGGATCGGGCTCGTTGTTGAGGTTCTTCAGGTCGTTCTGGACTTCCTGCATGAAGGCATGGAAGTGCACCCGGCGCTTGCGCTGATAGGGCACCGAGTCGAAGAAGCAGTCCATCAGGAAGCTCTTGCCGCGCCCCACGCCACCCCAGAAATACACGCTGCGGGGCTGCTTGGGCCGGGACAGCAGCTTGCGGATGGTGCCGCGCCGCGCCGCCTTGAAGGCCACGAGTTCGGAATACAGCCCCTGCAGACGCTGGGCCGCCGCCCGCTGGGCGGGATCGGACTTGAAGCCGCGCGCCTTGAGGAGCGACTCGTAGGCTTCGATCATGCCGTTCTCGGCAACTTTAAGGATTCGGTGCGGCATGGTGAGGATTCGGCGAAACGAAAACGGTAAAACCCAATGGGATCGGGGGCGGGCAGGCATTTTACCGCCTGACCGCCCCCGGCTGAAGACTGGCCGACCCGAAGGCCGGCCGCTTCATCAGAAGTGCAGCGGACGCTTGTCCACCGCCAGCGCTGCTTCGTGCACCACTTCCGACAGGGTCGGGTGGGCGTGGCAGATGCGGGCGAGGTCTTCCGAGGCGCCGGCGAACTCCATGGTCACAACGGCTTCGCCGATCAGCTCGGACGCGTTGGAACCAATGATGTGCACGCCGAGGATACGGTCGGTGTTGGCATCGGCGATCATCTTCACGAAACCGGCCGGGGTGCCGGCACCCAGCGCACGGCCGTTGGCCATGAACGGGATCTTGCCGACCTTGTAGGCGGCGCCTTCGGCCTTGAGCTGCTGCTCGGTCTTGCCAACCCAGGCGATTTCCGGCGAGGTGTAGATGACCCAGGGGATGGTGTCGAAGTTGGTGTGGCCCTTCTGGCCGGCCATGGTTTCGGCAACAGCAACGCCCTCTTCCATCGCCTTGTGGGCCAGCATCGGGCCGCGCACCACGTCGCCCACCGCCCAGACGCCAGGCAGGTTGGTCTGGTTGTGGCCGTCCACGTCGATGAAGCCACGCTCGTCAATCTTGAGGCCGACCGCTTCGGCGTTGAGGCCGGCGGTGTTGGGCACGCGACCGACGGAGACGATCAGGCGGTCGAACTCGACCTTCTGGGCGCCATCCTTGGTTTCGTACTCGACGGTGACCGACTTCTTGCCGACGGTAACCTTGCCGACCTTGACGGACAGCTTGATGTCGAGGCCCTGCTTGGTGAACAGCTTGAGGGCTTCCTTGGCCAGATCCTGGTCGGCAGCGCCGAGGAAGCTGTCCATGGCTTCGAGGATGGTGACTTCGGAGCCGAGACGGTTCCAGACCGAGCCCATTTCCAGGCCGATCACGCCGGAGCCGATCAGGCCGAGGCGCTTGGGCACGGAATCGATGTCCAGCGCGCCGATGTTGTCGCACACCAGCTTGTTGTCCACCGGGATGCCCGGCAGGTGACGGGCGGTGGAGCCGGTCGCCACGATGACCTGCTTGGCCTCGACGACTTCCTCGCCGACCTTGACCTGCCAGCCGCCGTCGGTCTTGGCGACGAAGGAACCGTGGCCAGCCAGGAAGGTGACCTTGTTCTTCTTGAACAGGCCCTTGATGCCGGCAGTCAGCTGCTCGACGATCTTGGACTTGCGGCCGATCATCTTGGCCACGTCGATCTTCGGCGTGCCAACGCTGATGCCCTGCTCTTCGAAGGCGTGACCGGCTTCTTCAAACAGGTGCGAGGTGTGCAGCAGCGCCTTGGACGGGATGCAGCCCACGTTGAGGCAGGTGCCGCCCAGGCGCGGTTCGCCCTTCGGATCGGCATAGGGATTGGATTCGGCGCAGGCCGTGTTGAAACCGAGTTGCGCGGCGCGGATCGCAGCCACGTAGCCGCCGGGGCCGCCGCCGATAACCAGAACGTCGAATTGCTTCGCCATGTGTGTTCTTCCTTGTTCGGATTGAAACAAGGCACGGCAGCGACAGGAACCCTGCCGCGGCCGTGCCTCGGGTCAGTTAGATCAGACTTCCAGCAGCAGACGGGACGGATCTTCCATCGCTTCCTTCATGGTCACGAGACCCAGCACGGCTTCGCGGCCGTCGATGATCCGGTGATCGTAGGACATGGCGAGGTAGTTGATCGGACGGACCACGACCTGACCATTTTCGACGACGGCACGGTCCTTTGTGGCGTGGATGCCCAGGATCGCGGACTGCGGCGGGTTGATGATCGGGGTGGACATCATCGAACCGAACACACCACCGTTGGAGATGGAGAAGGTGCCACCGGTGAGCTCTTCGATGGAGATCTTGCCGTCCTTGGCCTTCTGGCCGTATTCGGCGATCTTCTTCTCGATGTCGGCGATGGACATCTGGTCGGCATCACGCAGGATCGGCACCACCAGGCCACGGGGCGAACCGACGGCGATGCCGATGTCGATGTAGCCGTGGTAGATGATGTCGTTGCCGTCCACCGAGGCGTTCAGGATCGGGAACTTCTTCAGGGCAGCAACCGCGGCCTTGACGAAGAAACCCATGAAGCCCAGACGCACGCCGTGGGCCTTCTCGAACTTCTCGGCGTACTGCTTGCGCAGGGCCATGACCGGCGCCATGTTGACTTCGTTGAAGGTCGTCAGGATGGCGTTTTCGTTCTTCGACTGGATCAGGCGCTCGGCGATACGGGCGCGCAGACGGGTCATCGGAACGCGCTGCTCGGCACGGTCGCCGGTGGCCACGGCAACCGCCGGGGCGGCAGCGACGGCGGCAGGCTTGGCCTGGGCAGCAACGGCGTCTTCCTTGGTCACACGACCGCCACGGCCGGAGCCGGCGACGTCGGCGGCAGCAATGCCCTTCTCGTCGAGGATCTTGCGGGCGGACGGGCTGGCGGCGGAAACCGGAGCAGCAGCGGCAGCAGCCGGGGCAGCGGCCGGAGCGGCAGCGGCAGCCGGAGCGCCGGCAGCGGCCTTGGCTTCGGTGTCGATAGTGGCGATGACTTCACCGGAGGTCACGGAGTCGCCGCCGTTCTTGACGATCTTGACGAGCACGCCATCGGCCGGTGCCGGGGTTTCCAGCACGACCTTGTCGGTCTCGATGTCGATCAGGTTCTCGTCGCGGGAAACAGCGTCGCCTTCCTTTTTGTGCCAGCTAACCAGCGTGGCTTCGGAGACGGACTCGGACAGTTGCGGCACTTTGACTTCGATCAGCATGTTTTCTCCCTTGTGTTCAGTTCGGCATGGATTGCATCAGGCCTTGATTTCGCCGAATGCATTTTCGATGACAGCCTTTTGTTGCGCGTTGTGCTTGGCGTAGTAGCCGACAGCCGGCGAAGCCGCCGCGGGACGGGCCACAAGCAGGAACTTGTGGTCTTCACCGAGGTTGCTGTCTAGGTGGTGGCGCGAGGCCAGCCAGTACCAGACACCCTGGTTGCGCGGCTCTTCCTGCACCCACACCACTTCCTTGGCGTTCGGGTACTTGTTCACCTCGGCCGCGAAGGCCTCGGCCGGGAACGGATAGAGCTGTTCCATGCGCACGATGGCGATGTCGTCGATGCCCTGGGCACGACGGTGAGCCAGCAGTTCGTAGTAGATCTTGCCGGAGCACAGCAGGACGCGCTTGACCTTCTTGGCATCGAGCTCGTCGATCTCGCCGATGACGGTCTGGAAGGTGCCCTTGGAGAGCTCCTCCAGCGAGGAGACGGCATCCTTGTGACGCAGCAGGGACTTCGGCGTGATGATCACCAGCGGCTTGCGCAGCTTGCGCAGGGCCTGCCGACGCAGCAGGTGGAAGATCTGCGACGGGCCGGACGGGATGCACACTTCCATGTTCATCTCGGCACACAGCTGCATGTAGCGCTCGATACGGGCGGAAGAGTGCTCGGGGCCCTGACCTTCGTAGCCGTGCGGCAGCATCATCACGAGACCGCACTGACGGCCCCACTTAGCTTCACCGGAGCTGATGAACTGGTCCATCACCACCTGGGCGCCGTTGGCGAAGTCGCCGAACTGGGCTTCCCAGATCACGAGCTGGTTCGGCTCGGCCGACGCGTAGCCGTATTCGAAGGCCAGCACGGCTTCTTCGGACAGCACGGAGTCGTAGCAGTAGAACGGGGCCTGGCCGTCGCGGATGTTCTGCAGCGGGTAGTAGGTGCCATCGTGCCACTGGTCACGGTTCTGATCGTGCAGCGCAGCGTGACGGTGGAAGAAGGTGCCACGGCCGACGTCCTCGCCCGAGATGCGGATGCCGAAGCCCTGAACCACCAGGCTGGCGTAGGCGAGGTTTTCGCCCATGCCCCAGTCGAGGGCCAGCTTGCCTTCGCCCATCGCCTTGCGATCGTCGATAATCTTCTGGACGCGGGGGTGCAGCACGAAGCCTTCCGGGGTGGTCGTCAGGGCTTTGGAGAGCCGCTTGAGTTCCGCCATCGGCACCTTGCTGTCGCACTTGTCGGTGTACTTCTTGTTGGCGTACGGACCCCAGTCCTGGGAGAACTGGCGCTTGAAGTCGGACAGCACCGGATTGGCCAGCAGCTCGCCCTTGTCGAGGGCCGCGCGGTAATCCTTGATGAACTGTTCCGGCTCGTCGGCCTGGCAGACGCCCTGGGCAACCAGCTTTTCCGCGTACAGCTTGCGGGTGCCGGGGTGCTTGGCGATCTTCTTGTACATCAGCGGCTGGGTCACCATCGGCTCGTCGGCTTCGTTGTGGCCGAGCTTGCGATAGCAGACGATGTCGACAACCACGTCCTTCTTGAATTCCTGACGGTACTCGACAGCCAGGCCCATGACGAACGCGACCGCCTCCGGATCGTCGCCATTGACGTGGAAGATCGGGGCCTCGGCCATCTTGAAGATGTCCGTGCAGTACAGCGAGGAGCGGTAATCGCGCGGATCCGAGGTGGTGAAACCGATCTGGTTGTTCACCACGATGTGGATCGTGCCGCCCGTGCCGTAGCCGCGGGTCTGCGCGAAGTTGAGCATTTCCTGGTTGACGCCCTGACCAGCAACGGCCGCATCACCGTGGATGATGACGGGCACGACTTCGGACTTGCCGTTCTCGCCACGACGGGTCTGACGGGCATACACCGAGCCCTCGACCACCGGATTGACGATTTCCAGGTGCGACGGGTTGAACGCCAGCGTGAGGTGCACCGGACCACCGGCGGTCATCACGTCGCTGGAGAAGCCCATGTGGTACTTCACGTCACCCGCGGACAGATCGGAAGCAGCCTTGCCTTCGAACTCGGAGAACAGCATGCTCGGGGACTTGCCGAGGGTGTTCACCAGCACGTTGAGGCGGCCACGGTGGGCCATGCCGATCACGATTTCCTGGACGCCCTTGCTACCCGCGACGCGGATCAGTTCGTCCATCGCGACGATGGTGCTCTCACCACCTTCCAGCGAGAAACGCTTCTGACCGACGTATTTGGTGTGCAGGTAACGCTCCATGGTCTCGGCGGCGGTGAGGCGCTCGAGGATGCGACGCTGCTTCTGATTGTCGAAGGTCGGACGGCCGCGGGTCGGCTCGAGTCGCGCCTGGATCCAGCGCTTCTCACCGATGTCGGTCATGTACATGTACTCGGCGCCGATGGAGCCGCAGTAGGTCTGACGCACGGCGTCGAGGATCTCGCGCAGGGTGGCGCGATCGCCCGGCAGGCCGTGGAACGAGCCGGTGTTGAAGGTCTCGTTGAGATCCGCCTCGGTGAAGCCGTAGTGGGACAGCTCGAGTTCGTGGATCTCGGGACGCTCGGTCCGCTTCAGCGGGTCGAGTTGCGCCCAGCGGGTGCCCAGGAAACGGTGGGCGTTGATCAGTTGCAGGACGCTGACCTGCTTCTGGTCGGCGCCGCTCGCCACCACGGTGCGCACCGGGCCGCGCTTCGCCATGTCGGCAAAGGCGTTGATGATCGGGTAATGGGCTACATCCCGGCCGTTGCCCGGCGTGTTCTGCAGCGCGTCGAAATAGGTCCGCCATTCATCGGAGACGGAATCCGGATTGTCGAGATAGTTCTCGTAAAGTTCCTCGATGAACGGAGCATTGCTGCCGAACAGTTGGGAGCTCTCAAAAAGCTGTTTCATCATGGGCGACCACCAGGCTTGTGTCTTGTCTTCTGAGTGTTTATGCGGTGGGGAGAAATCCCTGATTCTGTGTTCTTATGGACAAACGAAGCGGGATGGCCCAATGATCGACCATCCCGCGTTCGTTTCCCCTGTTTCCCCCTCCCCCTCCGTATTGCTTAGCCGCGTTGAGCCAGCGGCACGACGTTGCGACGGGCGGCGCCGATGTACAGCTGACGCGGACGACCGATCTTGTATTCCGGATCGGTGATCATTTCTTCCCACTGGGTCATCCAGCCGACGGTGCGGGCCAGCGCGAAGATGCATGTGAACATGTCGGTCGGGATGCCAAGCGCCTTCTGGACGATGCCGGAGTAGAAGTCCACGTTCGGGTAGAGCTTCTTCTCGACGAAGTACTGATCTTCCAGAGCGATCTTTTCGAGTTCCATCGCCAGCTTGAACAGGCGGTCGTTCTCGAGGCCCAGTTCGCCCAGCACGTCGTGGCAGACCTTGCGCATCAGCTTGGCGCGCGGGTCGAAGTTCTTGTAGACGCGGTGACCGAAGCCCATCAGCTTGAAGCTGTCGTTCTTGTCCTTGGCGCGGGCGATGTACTCGCCGACGCGGGAGACGTCACCGATCTCTTCCAGCATGTTCAGGCAGGCTTCGTTCGCACCGCCGTGCGCCGGGCCCCACAGGCAGGCGATGCCGGCAGCGATACAGGCGAACGGGTTGGCACCGGACGAACCGGCCAGACGCACCGTGGAGGTGGAGGCGTTCTGCTCGTGATCGGCGTGCAGCGTGAAGATCACGTCCAGCGCACGGACCAGCACCGGGTTCGGCACGTACTTTTCGCACGGGTTGCCGAACATCATGCGCATGAAGTTGGCGGTGTAGTCCAACTCGTTGTCCGGGTACATGAACGGCATGCCGGTGTTGTACTTGTAGGCCATCGCAACGATGGTCGGCAGCTTGGCAACCAGACGGTTGAAGCTGACGTTGCGGTGCTCCACGTCGGAGAAGTCCATGGCATCGTGGTAGAAGGCGGACAGCGCGCCAACCACACCGGTCATGACGGCCATCGGGTGGGCGTCACGGCGGAAGCCGGAGTAGAACTTGGACAGCTGCTCGTGCACCATCGTGTGCTTCTTGATGGTGTTCTCGAAGTCGGACTTCTGAGCGGCATTGGGCAGCTCGCCGTTCTTCAACAGGTAGGTGACTTCGAGGAAGTTGCAGTTGTCGGCCAGTTGCTCGATCGGGTAGCCGCGGTACAGCAGTTCGCCCTTGTCACCGTCAATGTAGGTGACCTTGGACTGGCAGCTGGCCGTGGACAGGAAACCGGAGTCGTACGTGAAGTACCCGGTCTTTCCGCCGAGGGTGCGGATATCGATCACATCATTGCCATGCGTCCCCGACATGATCGGAAACTCTACGGCCTTGCCATCTACGGTCAGTGTAGCAGTACGTTGCGTGGTCATATTTTGGTCCCTTTTCCCTGTTGAAACTCCACAACTCCCTAGCGATGCCCTGCCCCGTCAGCCGACCCGGAGCAGATCCATCATTTCCTTCCAGCGGTCGTTGGTGACCGGCTGGCTGCCGTTGACCATGGCCCAGAGGTCATGGTCTTCGACGAGCAGCAGGTCATCCAGATCCGCCAGTTGATCGTCGGTGAGACGATCGAAGTGCCTTTCGAGGAAGCGCGTGAACACCAGATCGAGCTCCAGAAGAGCCCGACGGCACTGCCAGCGCACGCGCCCCCGATTGAGCGTCATACGGCGCGACGGACCATCATGTCCTTGATCTTGCCGATCGCCTTGGTCGGGTTGAGACCCTTCGGGCAGACGTCGACGCAGTTCATGATGGAGTGACAGCGGAAGAGACGGTACGGATCTTCCAGGTTGTCGAGACGCTCACTGGTCGCCTGGTCGCGGGTGTCGGCGAGGAAGCGGTAAGCCGCCAGCAGGCCGGCCGGACCAACGAACTTGTCCGGATTCCACCAGAACGACGGGCAGCTCGTGGAGCAGCACGCGCAAAGGATGCACTCGTAGAGACCATTGAGCTCTTCCCGATCTTCCGGGCTCTGGAGGCGTTCGCGCTCCGGGGCCGGATCGTTGTTGACCAGGTAGGGCTTGATCGAGTGGTATTGCTTGAAGAACTGGGTCATGTCGACGATCACGTCGCGGATGACCGGCAGGCCGGGCAGCGGGCGGATGGTGATCGGCTGGGCCAGCTCTTCGACGCTGGTCAGACAGGCCAGACCGTTCTTGCCGTTGATGTTCATGGCGTCGGAGCCACACACACCTTCACGGCAGGAGCGACGGAAGGACAGGGTGTCGTCCTTGGCCTTCAGACGGACCAGCGCGTCGAGGAGCTTCTTGTCGGACTCTTCGAGTTCGACAGAGATGTCCTGCATGTAGGGCTTGTCGTCCTTGTCCGGATTGTAGCGGTAGATCTTGAACTGTACGGTTCGCTTGCTGCTCATCTTCTAATCTCCGGAACGCTCAGTAGGTACGCTTGGCCAGCGCGATCGGCTCGACGTCGGCGGACATCGGCTGCAGATTGACCGGCTTGTAGTCGAGGCGGTTGCCCTCGCTGTACCACAGCGTGTGCTTGAGCCAGTTCTTGTCGTCACGGCCGTTGGGGGTCTCGGCGCAATCGAGTGCATCATCACGCACGTGGGCGCCGCGGGATTCCTTGCGCGCCTCGGCGGAGATCATGGTCGCCTTGGCGACTTCGATCAGGTTGTCGAGTTCGAGGGCTTCGGTACGGGCGGTGTTCCAGACCTTGGACTTGTCCTTGATCTGGGTGTGCTTGGCGCGCTCGGC